>JAMOOS010000077.1 GCA_027065245.1 Desulfuromonadaceae bacterium
CAAGGCGACAAAGGTCACAACCACCTCGCCGCGCCCGGGCGCGGCGGCAAAACAGGTGGAAAATTCGATAAACTCCTTACCGCGCAACCGCTCCAGCAGCATGGCGCGCGCATCATCTATGGAAAAATCGGCCACCCTCACCTGATGATACACCGGCGCCGGTTTTTCCTTCAATAACCGCCGCAGCGCCACCACCAGATCGTAGACGCTGGCATCGCTCATGGCGGTGGACGGCAACTCCTCCTCGTCTTCGGCGCCGGGGCGCACAAACACATCGCGGTGTAACTGCTCCCCCTGCTCGAAACGCCGCGCCGCCTCCTGATAGCGCTGATATTCCAGCAGACGCTGCGCCAGTTCCAGACGCGGATCTTCGCTGCCGCCGTCGTCATCACCCTCTTCTGCCGCCAGAGATGGCAGAAGCATTTTAGCCTTGATATGGATCAGGGTGGCAGCCATGAGGAGAAATTCGCTGGCGATATCGAGATTCTGCTGCTGCATCTGTTCCAGGCATTCCAGATACTGGGCGGTAATCTGCGCCATGGGAATATCGTGAATATCCATCTCGTGCTTCATCACCAGATGGAGCAGCAGATCGAGGGGGCCCTCAAAACTGTCCAGCTTGACGGCAAAGGCGCTCTCTTCACTCACGGGCGTTTACTGTCCGAACAGAAACTGGATAACGTCGCGCACCACCGCCATCTCCGCCCCAGCCAACATGGTCACCAGCGAAAAAATCAACGGGCCGATAACCATCTGCCAGATATCGGTAAAAAACACCAGCACAATCACCAGCATAAAACCGAACGGCTCGATCCGCTGGACAAATTCCGCCTGACGCTGCGGCAACAGCGCCACCAGCACCCGCCCCCCGTCCAGCGGTGGAATAGGCACCATATTGAACACCAGCAGAATAATGTTGATATAAAGGCCAAAGGCGGCCATCAGCGCCACCGGCCGCGTAACCAGCGCCAGATTGACGGCGGTGTGATTATCCAGGCCGCGCACGGCGTGCAACGCCAGCGCCGACGCCAGCGCCAGGCACAAGTTGGCCCCCGGCCCGGCCAGCGCCACCCACAGCATATCCTTTTTGGGATGGCGCAGATTAGCAAAGTTGACCGGAATCGGCTTGGCCCAGCCGAAACCGACAAACAGCAGCGCCAGCGTCCCCACCACATCGAGATGCTTGAGCGGATTGAACGTCAGCCGCCCGAGCAGGCGCGCCGTGGGATCGCCACAGCGGTCGGCAGCGTAGCCGTGAGCCACCTCGTGAGCGGTAACCGCCAGCAACGCCGGCAGCAACATGATGGAGATTTTTATCAGTATTTGGTCCATAACCGTTAATGATTTCACATTCTGCGCAAAATGGATACAAAAAACGTAAAGAGCGGTTATTTTTCCCGTTGCAGCAGCCGCAACGCCAACTGTTCCTCGTCAGCGCGCGAGCGCACTGCGCCGTCGAGGCGGGCATCGAGCAAAGCGGTGAGAATCTGCCCCAGCACCGGCCCGGCGGGAACACCGAGGCGGCGCAGATCGTTGCCATTTAGCAGCGGGCGGGTGGCGCGCAGGTTGACGATATAGTCAGACAGCACGGCGCGAACCTCGTCCTGTCTGCTCACGGCCATAAAGTAGATTACCAGCTCCACACTTATCCCTTCGAGCAGATGGTAGACCCGGCTGGGCTGCTGCCGTGGCCGCCGGGCGATGGCATGTATTGCCTCGCCGTAGCGGCGGCGCTGCACGCCGAGAAGCTGTTTCCAGCGCTGCGGAATACTCAGTGGCGCGTACCAGGCGGCGATGGCGGCATCATCGAGGTGGCGGCACAGATAGAGCAGATAAACCATATCGCGCCGCACCGGCTCCGGCCGGTAGAGCAGATCGTACCAGTTGAGGCTTTTGTCGATGAGGGCAAATACCGCCGCGCTGGCGGCATCAACCTCCATGCGTGGATGGAGGGCGCCAAGAAGCTGAAAGTGCTGCAACCGCTCCACTGCCGCCCACGGCTGTTCTTCGTTGAGGATAATCATCAGTTCGTTAAACAGCCGCTGCCTGCTGACCCTGGCCGGGTAACCAAGGGTAACAGCGCTGCGCAGCAGGCGCTCGGTCTGCAACCCCAAACGAAAACCAAAGCGCTGCTCAAAGCGGACAGCGCGATAAGCACGGGTAGGATCTTCGACAAAGCTCAGGTTGTGCAGCACCCGCACCACGCCATCGTGCAGATCCTTGTGAGCGCCGAAATAGTCGATGAGCTCACCGGCGCTGTCGCTGTTGAGGGCAATGGCCATGGTGTTGATGGTAAAATCGCGCCGATACAGATCGAGTTTGAGGGACGACTGCTCCACCTGCGGCAGCGCCCCCGGCTCGTGATAGAACTCGCTGCGCGCCGAAGCGACATCAACCTTGAAACCATCGGCAAATATCAACACGGCGGTGGCAAATTTTTCGTGGCTGCGTACCCGGCATTGATGGGCGGCGGCAAAGGCGTGGGCAAAGGCGATGCCATCCCCTTCCACCACAATATCCAGATCGAGATTATCGCGCCCCAGCAGCAGATCGCGCACAAAGCCGCCCACGGCGTAAACGGCCACGGCGTTGGCGTCGGCCACGGCGCCAAACTGCTCCAGCAAGCGACGGATTCGCCGTGGCAGGCGGGTATCGAGCAGCCGCAGTATCTGGCGCCGCTTCATCCGCCCGCCCGGCTCGCCGTGCCGCCCCTTTAATTCATGCCCGTGCGACAAGGCGTGGCGCAGCAGATCGGTACGGGTGATGACGCCCACCAGGCAATCATCGCGCAGCACCGGTACAAAGCGCTGGCGTTTTTCCATGATGATGGCGGCAATATCGGCCAGGGGCGTCTGCTCTGTGGCGGTGGTAAAATCACAGCTCATCACCTGCTCCACCGCCACCTTCTCCATGGCGTGATGCAGCGCCCGTTCCACCATCTGACGTGTTACAATCCCGACAATACGCGCA
>JAMOOS010000078.1 GCA_027065245.1 Desulfuromonadaceae bacterium
AGTTTCTGGTGCGCAGTTGTATCAACGTGCAATCCAATGAGCAGTTGCAAAAGCTGGCGCGGCAGCGTATTCGTGAGCGCGATGGCGTGAGCTTTATCTGCCCCAGCGCGGTGTTGTTTAACGGCGGCATTTTCAAGGCGCAGCCGTTGCGTCAGCGGGTGTTCGACCTGTTGCGGCAGTTCGGTGGCGAGGAGATTCGCCAGTTGCCCGGCAGTGATTTCGACCTGGCGGTGGCGCGTGGCGCAGCGGTGTACACCCGCTTGAAAGCGCAGGGTAAAGGGGTACGTATCAAGGCCGGTACCGCCTATTCATACTATATCGGTATCGAAAGTTCCATGCCGGCCATTCCCGGCTTTACCCCGCCGCTGCGGGCGGTATGTGTGGTGCCGCAGGGGATGGAGGAAGGGAGCGAGTGCAGCCTTGATGAGCGCGAGTTCGCCCTGGTTACCGGCCAGCCGGTGCAGTTTCGTTTTTTCAGCTCCGCTGTGCGCGCCGGTGATGAGGTCGGCAGTTGGGTGGAGGACGCCGCCGAGCTGGAGGAGACATCTACCCTTACCGTTACCCTGCCACGCGACGAAGGGCAGGACGGAACCATGGTGCCGGTGAGGTTGCACAGTCATATCACCGAACTGGGGACGCTGGAGTTGTGGATGCAGCATACCGAGTCGGCACAACGCTGGAAGATTGAATTTAATGTGCGCGAACAGTAACAACGGCGCCGCACCGCGCTACTGTATCGGTATCGACCTGGGCACCACCAACTGTGTGCTCTCCTATGTGGACAGCAAGCAGGAGCAGGCCGGTGCGCAGGTGTTGGCCATGGCGCAGTGGGACAGCGCCACCAGCGTGGTGCAGCGCGACGCCCTGCCGTCATTTGCCTATGCCTGCACCAGTGCCGAAGCCCAGCGTTTTACCGCTGTTCACGGTACTCTGGTGCCGCCGGTAACCGACTGGGTGCCCGGTATTCATGCGCGTAACCAGATGGCGGTAAATGCCGGGCGGGTGATCGCCAGTGCCAAATCGTGGCTGTGTCACAGCGGTATCGACCGTACCGCGCCCATTCTGCCGTGGCAGTCGGAGGAGGTGGAGGCCGGGCACAAGCTGTCGCCGGTACAGGCCAGCGCCGTCTATCTGCGCTGGATGCGTCAGGTATGGGAAAAAACCATGCTGCCCGATCATCCCGAAGCGGTGTTTGCGCAGCAGGATATCGTTATCACCGTACCGGCTTCTTTTGACGAAGCGGCGCAGGAACTGACACTGCAGGCAGCACATGCCGCCGGTTATCCCGAGCAGGTGCGCCTGATAGAGGAGCCGCAGGCGGCGTTTTATTTCTGGCTCGGGCGGGCCGACAATCTCACCCGCCTCAACGATCTCATCGAAGCCAGCGCTGGCGACGGTGTGAATATTCTGGTGTGCGACATCGGCGGCGGCACCACCGACCTTAGCCTGTTTGAGGCGCGCCGCGACAAGCGGGCGCGTACCGGTCTGCTGCTGAAGCGGGTGGCAGTGAGCGATCACCTGCTGCTGGGCGGCGACAACATCGACCTGACCCTGGCGCATGTCCTTGAGCAGAAGTTGAGTTGCGGCAAAAAACTGGCACCGCGTCAGTGGAACCATCTGCTGGTGCAGGCGCGTGATTTGAAAGAGCGGATTCTGGCCACTGCCGTTGCTGACGACGAGACCTTTACCGTTACCCTGAGCGGTAGTGGCGCCGGGTTGTTTGCCAGCACCATGTCGGCGACCATGAGTGCTGCCGAGGTGCGTAACTGCGTATTGGAAGGGTTTTTCCCCTGTTGTGGCGCCGACGACAAACCGCGTCGGCACGAAGGCGGCTTGAAGGAATGGGGCTTGCCTTACGCCGCCGATTCTGCCATCACCCGTCATCTGGCCGCGTTTGTCGCCGGGCGGCGAGTGGACGCGGTGCTGTTTAACGGTGGCAGCGTTACCCCGGAGATGTTGCGCCAACGTCTGCACCGTCTGTTGTGTGATTGGCAGCCGCAGCGTCATCCGGTGGTGTTGCACAATGAGTCTATTTCCATGGCGGTGGCGCGTGGTGCCGCCCGCTATGCCTCTGTGTTGCGTGGCGACGACGCCAGCCAGCGCATTGCCGGTGGCTACGCCCATGCCCTGTACCTGGAGGTGCGGCGCGGGCGCAAACAGCGCGATGTTGCCCTGGTGTGTATTTTGCCCCAGGGATTGGAGGCGGGGCAGTGCTGCCGCGTAACCAGCGCCGAATTTGATCTGGTGGTCAATCAACCGGCCCGTTTTCAGTGCTGGTATGCCGTGCGGCGGCAGCAGGACCGGCCCGGCGATGTGGTTACCCTCGACCGCGAGCAGTTCCGCCCGCTGCCGCCACTGGAAACCGCTGTACATTTGGCAGACGGTCGCAAGGTGGCCAACAACCGGGTACGGGTGACGCTGGAAGCGTCCCTGAACGAGCTTGGCCTGCTGCAACTGTATTGTGTGGCAACCGCCGCCGGTGCAGAGCGCTGGCGCCTCGATTTCAACCTGCGCCGCGCTGCCGACGCTGGTGGTGGTGAGGGCGCTGCGGCAGCTACTGGTGCTGAAGGTGCCACCTGCGCGCGGGTGGCGGCGGCGCTGCCGTTGATACGGGCGGTATACGCCAAAAAACGCAGCGCCGACCTGCCGGAAGTGGCGCCTAAGCAACTGCTGCCGCAACTGGAGCGACAACTGGGCGAGCGCCAGAGCTGGGATAGTGCCACCCTGCGTGCCCTGTGGCCGGAGCTGGCTGCCGGCATGACCCGCAAAACCCGCAGTGTAGCTCACGAACACGCCTGGCTGTATCTTGCTGGTTACAGCTTGCGCCCCGGCTACGGTGTCCACCTGGACGAGGCGCGCATGGAGCAGTTGTGGCGGCTGTTTTCTCTGGGAATGGCGTTTCCCAAAGAAAAACGCATTCAGAGCCAGTGGTATCTGCTGTGGCGGCGGGTGGCCGGTGGTCTGAACGCC
>JAMOOS010000079.1 GCA_027065245.1 Desulfuromonadaceae bacterium
ACGGTAGTAATCTCGCTGGGTAAGGCCGATCTCCATGGCAGAAAAGTATAGCGATGCCAGATCTTTTACCCGCCAGCGCAACGGCAGACGCTTGTGAAACTGCACCCGGTGCAAATCGATGAGATAGGCGGTAAGTGTGGTACTGTCGAGGTCGGCGCCGTCGTTACCGACCTTGAGAAGAAAATGGCACAGATAGTAGTCGCGGTGATTGATGCCATTGCTGTGCAACTGCCGCGACACCCGGGCCAGGTAAGCGATAAGGGCGCGTTTTAATGCCGGTGGCGGTGCCGTCTCGCGCCACGGGCGGCAAAAGTCTTCCAGGCTGACGCAGCCGCGCAACTCCTCGGTTACCAGAAACGACTGGCGGCTGGCCGGGCTGAGGCCGCGCTCGCCAAAAGCCACCACCGTCATGGTGGCAATATCCAGCTCATGCAGGCGCTGAATAGCCCGGTACTCGTTTCCGGCGCCCAGTACCGGCGGCTGGCGCAAGGTGAGCAGACTGCGCAAAATGCGCCGCCAGCCGATGCCTCGGTACAGCTTGGCAAAATAGCTGCCGCCAAGCAGCTCGAAGCGCAGCGTGCGCCGCCCATCCATGTTGCGATATTCCTCCCCCTGCAACGAGAGGATACACTCGAATATATCGCGGCCACGCCAGTGCCGCCGCCAGGACTCGGGAACAATCAGGGTCATGTTACCACCTGCTCGATAATATCTACGGCGCGCGGCGCCAGAGAAAACAGGTCGTGCTCAGCTACATAAGCGGCAGCGGCCTGCTGCCAGTGACGGCGCGCTCCGCTGAGCATCCGCTCCAGTGTACTGTTCATCTGCTGCTGGCTAAACGGCTCGTCCAGCACCACGCCACCGCCGGAATCGCGAATATGAAAACTGTAGCCGCACACCGCTGTCACCAGCAGCGGCAGTTGCGCCGCCAGCGCCTCCAGCAGTACCGTGCCGGTATTTTCCCGATAGGCCGGGTGGAGCAACACGTCGGCGGCAAAGAGCAGATCGGCGACATCGTCGCGTCCGGCGAGAAAATAAAATTGTTTCTGCAACCCCAGCCTGGCCGCCAGCCGGGCAAACGGCGCAATGTTATCCTGCCCCACCACATACAGGCGACAGCGCTCACGCAGCGCCTGCGGCAAGGCGGCGATGGCACGCAGACTGCGATCCAGCCCTTTGGTTTTAAAGCCGGAGCCGACCATCAGCAGCATCAGCTCGTCCGCGCCCAGCCCCAGCTCCTGCCGTTTGGCCGCCCGGCGCTGCGGATAGTCGGCCGCGGCGAGACGATCGCGCTGAATCCCCGGCGGCAGCAGATGCAGCCGCTGTGGCGCAGTGGCGTAATAAGTGCGAAACACCTCCATCTCCCGCGGTGAAATCAGCAATGAGTGGGTGGCCGCCGTTGCGGCGAACACCGCCTGTTCACTAGCGAGAAAACTGCGTGTACGTCCCAGCTGGCGGTACAGCCAGCCGCGCTGCGCCGCCTTGGCCGCATAGCACGGATCGGCGGCGTAATAGACATCCAGCCCGGGCATTTTATTAAAGCCGACGAGGCCGTCGTAACCCTGCTCGCGCACCAGTTGCTGCACACTGGCGGCAAACAGCTCATAGCGGCGGTAGCGCCGGTGATGACGCGCCGCTACCAGATGCAGACCGATACCGTCGGGCAGGTCGGCATCGGCGTGCAGGGTGTAGACATCCACCTGGTGACCGCGCGCCACGCATTCCATGGCAATCTTTACACAATCACGCTGCAACCCGCCGTAGGGAAAATATTTGAACAGGGCGAAGGCCAGTTTCATGGGCTGACCACCTGCTGCAGGCGGGCACATTTATCGTCAGCCATGGCGGTGGCCGCCGTGTACGCGGGCCAGAACCCGGCGGCAGCGGCGGCGAAATGGTGACGATCTTCGCCGTAACGGAGCATGTGGCGAAAATTGCGCCGCCGTGCCCCAAACGACAGTGCCCACGGGTAAAAACGGATATCGGCGATGTCGATAAGACCAAGTTCACCACTGGCGGAGATAATGATATTGCCCCAGTGCAGCGAGCGGAACAGGACACCGTTATCGTGCAGCATGGCAACAAAGCGCCCCAGATCGGCGGCTACGGCGGCAACATCGTGTTCAGCGCAAAAATCGCGCAGGGTCTGCCCCGGCAGGGGCTTATACCAGACCAGATGACGGCGTGGCTGCCGACAGCGCGCCAGGCGATTTACACGAACGGTGGCAATTCCCAACCGGTGCAGGCGCTCGCCATTGCGGGCAAAACGGCGGGCGTAGGGATACACGCTGGCACCGGAAAGACGCCGCCGCTGCCGGAAGATCTTGACAATTTCGCCGGCCGCCGTCAACAGCACCTTGGCGCCGTGGCTATCCTGCTCCAGCACCGTGGCGTCGGCCAGCAGCGCACGGTATGCATCGGGGGCGATCTCGTCCATCATTTCTCGCCGTACAGTTCAGTTTCGATGAGATCACACAGGATATGGATAATAGTCAGATGCGCCTCCTGAATGCGCGGAGTATCCTCCACCGCCACGGTCAGGGGCACATCCACCCGCCGCGCCAGCTCACCGCCATCGCGCCCGGTAAGCGCCACGGTGCAACAACCCAGCTCGGCGGCCAGGGCACAGGCGGCAATCACATTGGGCGAATTGCCGCTGGTGGATATTCCCACCACCACATCCTGCGGCGCTGCCAACGCCTCCACCTGGCGGCGAAACACCTCGTCGTAGCCAAAATCGTTGGCTACGGCGGTGAGGATGGAAGTATCGGTGGTCAGGGCGATGGCTGCCATGGCAGCGCGGTTGCGCAAAAAGCGCCCCACCAGCTCGGCGGCAAAGTGCTGAGCATCGGCAGCACTGCCGCCGTTGCCCATGATGATGATTTTACCGCCGCCACGCAAGGCAGCACACATCCGCCGCGCACAGGTGGCAACAGCGATATTCATAGGGATAACCGCCTGTTCAATC
>JAMOOS010000080.1 GCA_027065245.1 Desulfuromonadaceae bacterium
TAGAGATGGTAATGCCCGGCGACAACATCGCCATGACTGTAGACTTGATAACCCCCATCGCCATGGACAAAGAGCTGCGTTTCGCCATCCGCGAAGGTGGTCGTACTGTTGGCGCCGGTGTTGTCAGCGAGATTATCGAGTAGTCAACTTTTCGCTCTACCGGGTGAAAATGGAGAGTAGATAAAATGAGTGATATTATAACTCTCGCTTGCACTGAGTGTAAGCGCAGAAATTACACTACAACAAAGAACAAGCGCAACCTGCCCGATCGGCTGGAGTTTAAAAAGTATTGTCCGTTTGATCGGCGCCACACGGTACATCGCGAGACCAAATAGCGCAGTTGTTGTAGCTCCAAGTGTAAGTAAGTTGCTGCAGGCCAGTAGCTCTAATGGCTAGAGCACCGGTCTCCAAAACCGGGTGTTGCGGGTTCGAGTCCTGCCTGGCCTGCCAATTTTCACTTCGTAGTGCTGAGGGCGTATTGTGATAGCAAAGGTTTCAACATTTTTCAGTAATGTAAGGGGTGAGCTGGATAAGGTAACCTGGCCTACAAAGAAAGATACCTATTCCTCAACCATAGTTGTTTTGATTTTTGTGTTGCTGGTGGCGATTTTTCTTTGGGCGGTTGACAGCGTGCTGGCTGTCCTTGTGCAGATACTCCTTAGTTAGACAGGAAACGTTGCTATGGCAATGAGATGGTACGGCGTGCATACCTACTCCGGCTTTGAGTACAAGGTGAAGCAGAACCTTGAAGAGCGGATACGTATGCTGGGCGTTGAGGATAAATTCGGTGAGGTGCTAGTTCCGTCCGAAGCGGTGGTAGAGCTGAAAAATGGTGAGCGCAAGACATCTACGCGCAAATTTTTTCCCGGCTATATACTGGTGCAGATGGAACTAACCAACGAAACCTGGCATGTGGTGAAAGATACTGCCAAGGTTACCGGTTTCGTCGGTGGCGGTGTGTCGCCTCCACCTATCTCCGATGCCGAAGTGGCAAAAATAGTTGCACGAATGGAGGAGGGTGCTGAGCGCCCGCGTCCCAAAGTGCTGTACGAAGTCGGTGAAACAGTCCGGGTTGTCGATGGGCCGTTTCTTAATTTTTCCGGCATAGTGGAAGATGTAAAGCCTGACAAGGGCAAGCTGAAGGTTATGGTTAGTATCTTTGGCCGCGTGACCCCTGTCGAGTTGGATTTTATCCAGGTTGAAAAGACCAGCTAGGCTGGGTTTGAAGTCAAGGAGCACGAAAAATGGCAAAGAAAGTAGTTGGACAGATAAAGCTGCAAATTCCGGCGGGCAAAGCTAATCCGTCACCTCCGGTTGGTCCGGCGTTGGGGCAACATGGCGTTAATATAATGGAATTCTGTAAGGCATTTAACGCCAAAACGCAGAGTGAAGACGGTATGATTATTCCGGTGGTGATTACCGTGTACGCCGACCGCTCGTTCACCTTTATCACCAAGACTCCGCCAGCGGCAGTTCTGCTGCTCAAGGCCGCCAAACTTACCAAGGGGTCTGGAGTGCCCAACAAGGATAAAGTCGGTAAAATAACCAGGGATCAGGTTTTGGAAATTGCACGCATCAAGATGCCTGACCTCAATGCTTTTGACGAAGAAGCTGCTATGCGTACCATTGCCGGTACCGCTCGTAGCATGGGTCTCGAAGTCGAATAGAAGTTGGAGTGACAGCACATGGCTACAGGTAAAAAAATTATTGCTGCAAAAGCAAAAGTAGATAGATCAGTCACTTATTCTCTCAGCGAGGCGATTGCGCTGGTGAAGGAAGCGGCTTTTGCCAAGTTTGACGAAACAGTGGATCTTACCGTACGGCTGGGCGTCGATCCGCGTAAGGCGGATCAGATGGTGCGTGGTGCTGTGGTGCTGCCCAACGGTCTGGGTAAAAACGTGCGTGTTCTGGTGTTTGCTAAGGGTGAGAAGGCTCAGGAAGCGCAGAAGGCTGGCGCCGATTATGTCGGTGGTGATGACTTGGTTGATAAGATCAAGGATGGCTGGTTTGAGTTTGATACTGCCATTGCCACGCCCGATATGATGGGTACAGTGGGTAAGATTGGTCGTATTCTTGGTCCCCGCGGTCTGATGCCGAACCCCAAGGTCGGTACGGTGACCTTTGATGTGGAACGGGCTGTAACCGAGTCCAAGTCGGGCAAGGTTGAGTACCGGGTGGAAAAGGCCGGTATTATCCACGCACCGGTGGGTAAGGTGTCTTTTGATGCAGACAAACTGCAGGAAAATATCGTCGCCATGATGGACGCACTCATGAAAGCCAAGCCTTCTACTGCCAAAGGTACCTATCTGAAGAAGATCAGCATCTCCAGTACCATGGGTCCAGGTGTTCAGATTGATGCTTCCAGCGCTCAGGCACTGGTTAAGTAACGGACTTGAGAGCCGATTTGCTAAACTAAATTATATGTGAATAGCAGAATGCCTGTAACAGGTGCTCTGCTTTTCTCTTAAAAATCCCTGTCTAAGACAGCAGGTACCACGGTTTAATGCGCAAGCGCCTGCCGAGACTGTAAGAGATCACTCCTGTGTTCTCCCTCAGCTTTGGTTCACTACAGGGAGGAATCCAATGAAAGGAGGAGAAGAGGATGGCTGCTAAAACAAAAGCGCAGGTAGTTGAAGAATTTTCTGCGAAGCTGACCACCGCCAAAGCTGCGTTTCTTGCCGATTATCGCGGCATGGATGTGGAAGAGGCCAATGCCCTGCGTAACAAGTTGCGCGTTGCTGGTATTGAGTACAGCGTGGTCAAAAATACTTTGCTGAGATTGGCCGCCAAGGATACTTCATTTGAGTGTCTGGGCGAGTACATGACTGGTCCTACTGCTATCGCTATTGCCCAGGATGATCCTGTGGCGCCAGCAAAGGCGTTGACCGAGTTTGCCAAGACCAGCAAGTTTTTTGAGCTCAAGGCTGCGGTGCTTGAGGGTAATCTGCTTAGTGACGCTGACATCAAGAATCTTGCTGATTTGCCCAGTCGCGAAGAGCTGCTGGCTAAAGTGCTTGGTTCCATCAACGCGCCGGTGTCCAATTTCGTCGGTGTGCTGGCTGCTGTACCACGTTCGCTGGTACAGGTGCTTGGTGCAATCAGAGATCAAAAAGAAGCGTAGTCTCTTTGACTATGCTGTAAACCACATATTTTATCTGCAATACTAGATGGAGAAGAAAATGGCTGATATTACCAAAGAGCAAGTAATTGAGTTTATTGAAAACATGTCGGTACTGGAGCTGTCTGAGCTGGTAAAAGAGCTGGAAGACAAGTTCGGTGTTTCTGCTTCTGCACCGGTGGCAGTAGCTGTAGCTGGCCCTGCTGGTGGTGGCGGTGAAGCAGCTGAAGAAAAGACTGAGTTTGATGTTGTTCTTGCTGGTGTTGGTGACAAGAAGATCAACGTTATCAAAGTTGTGCGCGGTGTCACAGGTCTTGGACTCAAGGAAGCCAAGGCTCTGGTTGATGGCGCACCTGCTCCTGTTAAAGAAGGGGTATCCAAGGACGAAGCTGAAGATATCAAGAAACAACTCGAAGAAGCTGGCGCTTCTGTCGAAATTAAATAGCATCTGTTCAGATAGTTCTGCTCTAAGCCAAGGTCGTAATTTCGGCCTTGGCTGTTCTTCGTTCTTTATCTAAGGAGTGACTATGGCTTATTCGATTGCGAATAACCAGTTATTGCGCAAGCACTTTTCCGAGATTAAGCAGATCATCGATATGCCTAATCTTATCGATATCCAGAAAAATTCATACAAGCGTTTTCTGCAGGCCGATGTGCCGGCAGCAGCGCGCGAGGATATTGGTCTGGAGGCGGTGTTCCGCTCGGTTTTTCCCATCCGTGATTTTGGTGATACTTGTTCGCTGGAGTATGTTTCGTATGTGTTGGAAACGCCCAAATATGATGTTGAGGAATGTCATCAACGCGGGATGACCTTTGCCGCCCCGGTCAAAGTGAGGGTGCGCTTGGTATCGTGGGATGTCGACAAGGACACCGGCGTACAACTGATTCGCGATATTAAAGAGCAGGAAGTATATTTCGGTGAAATTCCCCTGATGACCGAAAACGGTACGTTTATCATCAACGGAACAGAACGGGTTATTGTCAGCCAGCTGCATCGTTCTCCCGGGGTATTTTACGATCATGACAAGGGCAAAACCCATTCCAGTGGCAAGCTGCTCTACAGTGCCAGAGTTATTCCTTATCGGGGATCGTGGCTCGATTTCGATTTTGACCACAAGGATCTTTTGTATGTGCGTATTGACCGGCGGCGCAAATTGCCGGCTACTGTTTTATTGCAGGCTCTCGGTTACAGTGCCGAGGAACTGCTTAAGTACTATTACAAGACCGAGCATCTGTATATTGAAGCTGACGGTTTTTTCAAGGATGTCAATCCCGAGCTGCTTTCAGGCCAGCGGGCTGTTGTTGACGTAGTGGACGACAATGGTGAGGTGCTGGTTAAAGGTGGCCGCAAGTTCACCAAGGCGGCACTTAAGAAGATTGCCGAAAGCAAGCTCACCCGTATCCCTGTCGATTTGAGTCAGGTTGTTGGCAGTGTGGTAGCCAGCGATGTGGTCGATGAGGGAACCGGCGAAATCATCATATCGTGCAATCAGGAACTGACAGAAGAGCATATCGAGCAACTGCGCGACAAAAAGATCACCAGTGTTGAGGTGCTGTTCATCGACAACGTTTTTGCCGGGCCCTATCTGCGCAATACTCTGGCTCAGGATTCCGTGACCAATCCGGAAGAGGCCATGATTGAGATTTACCGGCGGTTGCGTCCTGGTGACCCGCCCACGGTACGCAGTGCCACCACGTTGTTTGAAGGGCTGTTCTTCAATCCGGAACGTTATGATTTGTCGGTGGTCGGGCGACTTAAGCTCAATTACAAGCTGGGACTTGATGTGCCGCTGGAGCAGCGGACCCTGATGAAGGAAGATATCCTTGAAGTGGTGCGCTATCTCATCGATCTGCGCAGCGGGCGCGGCAGTATTGATGATATCGACCATCTGGGTAATCGCCGTGTGCGTGCTGTTGGCGAACTGCTGGAGAACCAGTACCGTGTCGGTCTGGTGCGGATGGAGCGCGCTATCAAGGAGCGCATGAGCCTGAACGAGGTCGAGAGTCTTATGCCTCACGACCTGATTAACTCCAAGCCGGTGTCGGCGGTGGTAAAAGAGTTTTTCGGTTCGTCGCAACTGTCGCAGTTTATGGATCAGACCAATCCACTCTCGGAGATTACTCACAAGCGACGTCTTTCGGCTCTCGGCCCCGGTGGCCTTACCCGTGAACGTGCCGGCTTTGAGGTGCGTGACGTTCATCCTACTCACTACGGTCGTGTTTGCCCCATTGAAACGCCGGAGGGACCCAATATCGGCCTTATTGCGTCGTTGTCTACTTATGCGCGCATTAACGAGCATGGGTTTGTCGAAACGCCGTACCGTCTGGTCAAGGATGGCCGGGTGACCAGCGAAGTGCGTTACTATTCCGCGCTGGAAGAGGAGGGCCATGCCATCGCTCAGGCTAACGCCCCCATTGATGAGGACGGCTATTTCATCAACGAAGTTGTAAACGCGCGCAAAAACGGTGATTTCATGATGTTGCGTCGCGATGAAATCCAACTGATGGACGTTTCGCCCAAGCAACTGGTTTCGGTAGCGGCGGCGCTGGTACCGTTTCTGGAAAATGATGACGCCAACCGCGCGCTCATGGGCGCAAACATGCAGCGTCAGGCAGTGCCGCTGCTGCGTGCCGACGCGCCTCTGGTGGGTACCGGTATGGAGCGGATTGTTGCTCATGATTCCGGCGCTGCCGTGGTAGCCCGTCACGACGGGGTGGTGGAATCGGTGGATGCCAGCCGTATTGTGGTGCGTATCGACGAAGGTCAGGATGATGAAACCGGCACCGGTGTCGATATCTACAATTTAATCAAGTTTATCCGCTCCAACCAGAATACCTGTCTCAACCAGAAGCCGATTGTTGAGGTTGGTGATCATATCAGCCGTGGTGCCATTATCGCCGATGGTCCTTCGACACAGTGGGGTGAGCTTGGCCTGGGTCAGAATGTGCTGGTGGCGTTTATGCCGTGGGAAGGTTATAACTTCGAGGATTCCATCCTTATTTCAGAGAAGCTGGTCAAAGAGGATCGTTATACCTCCATCCACATCGAAGAGTTTGAATGTGTTGCCCGGGATACCAAGCTGGGCAAGGAGGAGATTACCGACGATATTCCCAACCTAGGCGATGATGCACTGAAGGATCTGGACGAGAGTGGTATTATCCGCATCGGTGCCGAAGTTAAACCCGGTGATATTCTGGTGGGTAAGATTACCCCCAAGGGGGAAACCCAGATGTCGCCGGAGGAGAAACTGCTGCGCGCTATTTTTGGCGAAAAGGCCGGTGATGTGCGTGATACTTCGTTGCGGGTGCCGCCCGGTGTGGAAGGGGTGGTTATCGGTGCCAGGGTGTTCTCGCGCAAGGGTTCCGACAAGGATTCGCGTACCGAGTATATTGAGCAGCAGGAGATCAGCAAGCTGGAGAACGATCAGAACGATGAGATCCGTATTATCCGCGAATCGGCACGCAACAAGTTGATGGAGTTGCTGGACGGTTGCGTATTGGCGGCGTCTCTGAGTGTCGATGGCAAGGTGGCACTCAAAAAGGGTGTCAGCCTCAGTGTGGAAGTGCTGGAACCGATAGCGATGAAGCACTGGAAAGATCTCTCCCTTGTCGACAACGAAGCGGTGGAAAGCCGTGTTGGCGAGATTCTCCACCGCCTGGCGGAGCGTGAGGAGCTGATCAAGCGGGTATTTGCCGACAAGATTGATAAAATCAAACGCGGAGATGATTTGCCTCCCGGTGTTATCAAGATGGTCAAGGTGTACATAGCCATCAAACGCCGTCTGTCGGTGGGCGATAAAATGGCCGGGCGCCACGGTAACAAGGGTGTGCTGTCGCGTATTCTGCCAGAAGAGGACATGCCCTACACCGAGGATGGCACGCCGGTGGAAATTGTTCTGAACCCGCTGGGTGTACCGTCGCGGATGAATATCGGTCAGATTCTTGAGATTCATCTCGGTCTGGCGGCGCGCGGTCTGGGCAACCAGATCCAGGCCATGCTTGATGAGCAGCGCGAGGTGCAGGATTTGCGCGACAAGATCAAGGATATTTACGAAGACAAAGAGCTTGATCCGTTTATCGATGAGTTGCCGGAGCGTGATGTTGTACGGCTGGCGCGGCGGCTGGCGCCGGGTGTACCCATGGCGACGCCGGTATTTGAGGGGGTGAGCGAAGAGACTATCAAAGCGCAGATCGAACGCGCCGGTTTCTCACCTTCCGGACAAATGACCTTGTACAACGGCAAGACCGGCGAGCCGTTCAAAGAGAAGATCACCGTCGGTATTATGTATATGCTCAAACTGCACCATCTTGTCGACGACAAAATCCATGCCCGCAGCATCGGACCCTACAGTCTGGTTACCCAGCAGCCTCTGGGCGGCAAGGCGCAGTTTGGCGGTCAGCGGCTCGGTGAGATGGAAGTGTGGGCCATGGAGGCCTACGGCGCATCTCACGCTTTGCAGGAGTTCCTTACCGTCAAGTCCGACGATGTCGCCGGGCGGACGCGAATGTATGAGGCCATAGTCAAGGGCCGTCATACGCTGGAGGCCGGTCTGCCGGAGTCGTTTAACGTGCTGATCAAGGAGCTGCAGGCCCTGTGTCTCGACGTTGAACTGCTGGAGAACGAAGAACAAGAATAAATCTCATCCCTTAAGGAGATGTGTTTTGGAAGATATTTGCAGCCTGTTTGAACGCCCTAAAGATCCGTTGCACTTTGATATGATCCGCTTGTCGCTCTCTTCTCCCGAGACCATTCGTGAGCGCTCGTATGGTGAAGTGAAAAAGCCGGAGACCATCAACTACCGTACTTTCAAGCCGGAGCGTGATGGCCTGTTTTGTGCCAAGATTTTTGGTCCGGTAAAGGATTACGAATGTAACTGCGGCAAGTACAAGCGGATGAAGCACCGTGGTGTTGTATGCGAAAAATGCGGTGTTGAGGTTATCCCCAGCAAGGTGCGTCGTGAGCGGATGGGTCATATTGATCTGGCCTGTCCGGTGGCGCATATCTGGTTTTTGAAATCGCTGCCGTCGCGTATTGGTACCCTGCTGGATATGACCCTGAAAGAGCTGGAAAAGGTGCTGTACTTTGAGGCGTATCTGGTGCTTGACAAGGGTGACACTCCTTTGGAGGTCGGCCAGATTCTGTCGGAAGAGAAATATGTTGAGCTGATGGATGAGTTCGCCGGTCAGTTTACCGCTGCCATGGGTGCCGAGGCGGTACGTGAATTGCTGGCGGCTCTTGATCTGGAAGCGATTGCCGCTGAGTTGCGCGTGGAGATGCGCGAGTCGACCAGCGAGGCCAAGCGCAAAAAAGTGGCTAAACGCCTAAAGGTGGTCAACGCCTTTGTGCGCAGCGGTAACCGACCTGAGTGGATGATTTTGGAGACTCTGCCGGTGCTGGCACCGGAGCTGCGTCCGCTGGTGCCACTCGATGGTGGTCGCTTTGCCACCTCCGATCTCAACGATCTGTATCGCCGGGTTATCAACCGCAACAACCGTCTCAAGCGCTTGATGGAGTTGCGCGCGCCCGATGTAATTATCCGCAACGAAAAGCGGATGCTGCAGGAGGCGGTGGACGCGCTGTTTGATAATGGTCGCCGTGGTCGTGCCATTACCGGCCCTAACAAGAGACCGCTTAAATCCCTGTCTGACATGCTCAAGGGCAAGGGGGGGCGCTTCCGCCAGAATCTGCTCGGTAAGCGTGTTGATTATTCCGGTCGTTCCGTTATTGTCGTCGGTCCGGAGCTCAAGTTGCATCAGTGCGGCCTGCCCAAGAAGATGGCACTGGAGTTGTTCAAGCCGTTTATCTACAACAAGCTGGAAGAGCGTGGCTACTGTACCACCATCAAAAGCGCTAAAAAACTGGTGGAAAAAGAGAAGCCAGAAGTGTGGGACGTGCTGGAGGAGGTTATCAAGGAGCATCCGGTGATGCTCAACCGTGCTCCTACCCTGCACCGTCTGGGTATTCAGGCTTTTGAGCCGGTCCTCATTGAAGGTAAGGCGATTCAGCTGCATCCGCTGGTGTGTACCGCCTTCAACGCCGACTTTGACGGCGACCAGATGGCGGTGCATCTGCCTTTGTCCATCGAGAGCCAGCTCGAAGCGCGGGTGCTGATGATGTCTACCAACAACATCCTCTCCCCTGCCAACGGTAAGCCGATTATAGTGCCGTCCCAGGATATGATTCTCGGTTTGTATTATATGTCGCGCATTCGCCCGTTTGTCAGTGGCAGCGGCAAAATTTTCTCTTCTGCCGATGAGTTGCAGATTGCCTATGACGCCGGTGAAGTCGATCTTCAAGCTGGCGTCAAAGTGCGTATGCGCCAGGTGGCCGGTGGTGATATCCAGCTAGTCGATACTTCGGTTGGGCGGGTGTTGTTACGCCAGGTGGTGCCGGAAGAGATCCCTTTTGAGCACATCAACAAGGTAATGACCAAAAAAGAGGTGGCCAAGCTTATCGATGTCAGTTTCCGTATCGTCGGCAACAAGGAGACGGTAATTCTCGCCGACCGCCTTAAGCAAACCGGCTACCGTTTCTCCACTCTGGCCGGGATCTCCATCTGTCTCGACAATATGGTGGTGCCCAAGAGTAAGCAAGCGCGTATTGACGAAGCGGTGGCGGCGGTTACCGATATCCAGAACCAATATACCGAGGGTCTCATAACTGACGGCGAACGCTACAACAAGGTGGTCGATATCTGGGCTAAATGCACCGAAGATATCGCTGCTACCATGATCAGCGAATTGTCGGTGGATGAGTTTGAGTCTGCCGATGGCGAGAAGATCGAAGCGCCATCCTTCAATGCCATCCACATGATGGCCGATTCCGGCGCGCGGGGCAGTGCGCAACAGATTCGCCAGCTGGCTGGAATGCGCGGCCTGATGGCCAAACCGTCGGGTGAAATTATTGAAACGCCTATTACCGCTAACTTCCGTGAGGGGTTGACGGTGCTGCAGTACTTTATTTCTACCCACGGGGCGCGTAAAGGTCTGGCTGATACGGCTCTTAAAACTGCCAACTCCGGTTATTTGACCCGGCGTCTGGTGGATGTTGCTCAGGATGCTATTATTACCGAGCGCGATTGTCAGACGCTGGACGGCATTATGGCCAGCGCACTTACAGAAGGGGGCGAGGTTATTGCTTCGCTCGGTGATCGCATTCTTGGTCGTACCGCCCTGAATGATGTTTGTGATCCAGTGACCGGCGAGGTTATTGTTCCCGCCAATCACGAAATTACTGAAGCCGTGGTAGCTCAGATAGAGCAGGCTGGTATTGAGAAGCTGATGATCCGTTCAGTGTTGACATGCAAGAGTCCGCACGGAATCTGTGCCACTTGCTATGGGCGCGATCTGGCGCGCGGTCACATGGTCAATCTGGGTGAAGCGGTGGGTGTTATTGCGGCTCAGTCCATTGGTGAGCCGGGTACTCAGTTGACCATGCGTACTTTCCATATTGGTGGTACGGCGTCGCGGCGGGCCGAGCAGACCTCATTGGAGGCGCGTTTTGACGGTACAATCAAGTTTGAGAAACTCAAAACGGTTGTCGATCGGCACAATCATCATGTTGTTATGAGCCGCAACGGTGAAATTGTCATTGTTGATGATACCGGGCGGGAGCGTGAGCGGCACGCTCTGGTTTATGGTACCCGTCTGACTGTTGGTGAAGGTGCCGCTGTCAAGGCTGGTGATCTGCTTGCTGAGTGGGATCCGTATACCATGCCGATTATTACCGAGGTGTCGGGCAAGGTGGTCTATGGTGATATTATCAGTGGCGTGACCATGGACGAGAAGGTGGATGATGTTACCGGCCTGTCCAGTAAGGTGGTCATTGAATCGAAATCTTCTGATAAGCGGCCACGCATTAGCCTGAAGGACGAGGATGGCCGCAGTATAAAACTGCCAAGTGGGCAGGTGGCGCGTTATATGCTGCCGGTCGGTGCCAACATCATAGTGGCCGAGGGAGATGAAGCCCAGGCCGGTGATGTGTTAGCCAAAATTCCACGGGAGACCACCAAGACCAAGGATATTACTGGTGGTCTGCCGCGCGTGGCTGAGCTGTTCGAGGCGCGCAAGCCCAAAGAGTTTGCTGTATTGACCGAGATCGACGGTATTGTTTCTTTTGGTAAGGATTCAAAGGGCAAGCGCAAGGTTATCGTTACCCCTGAGGTGGGCGAGCCCATGGAATTCCTTATCCCCAAGGGCAAGCATATCAGTGTCCACGAGGGCGATCTGGTACAGGCCGGTGAACCACTGATGGACGGGCCGCGCAATTCCCACGATATCCTGCGCGTGCTCGGTGAAAAGGAACTGGCCAAATATCTGGTGGACGAGGTGCAGGAAGTATATCGCTTGCAGGGTGTCGCCATAAACGACAAGCATATCGAAACCATCGTGCGTCAGATGCTGCGGCGGGTGCGGATTCGTGAAGTTGGCGATACACACTTTCTTATCGACGACCAGGTGTCGCGTACCGATTTTGAGGCGGAAAACGAGCGCGTTATGGCCGAAGGCGGTCAGCCGGCGGTTGGCGAGCCGATCATGCTGGGAATTACCAAGGCCTCTCTGTCTACCGAGTCGTTTATATCGGCGGCATCGTTCCAGGAGACCACCAAGGTACTGACCCAGGCATCAATCGAAGGTAAAGTGGATCATCTGCGTGGCCTGAAGGAAAACGTTATCATGGGACGTCTGATTCCGGCCGGTACCGGAATCACCAAGTATCGCAGTGCCAAACTGCTGATTCCTGAGCCGGAGCAAGAAGTGGTGGTGGAGGAAGAAGCTGCAGAAGGCGGTGGTGACGGCGAGGCGCCTGGTGCCGCACTGGCTGAAACTGTGGAGAATAAATAAAAAGCAAAAATATCTGTCAACTTCCTTGACAAGTATCAGGGCAGTTGATATTGTTCGCTGGTTTCCCTGAGGGGACGCTTTTAGTTCTTTAATTCTGTGAATAGTAATTTCGGGAGTAAGTAAATGCCGACAATCAATCAGCTGATCCGTAAAGGACGCAAGAAAAAAGAGAGGAAGTCAACTGCGCCTGCGTTAAAATCCAATCCGCAGCGCCGCGGGGTGTGTACCCGCGTGTACACCACGACTCCGAAAAAACCGAACTCAGCGTTGAGAAAGGTTGCTCGTGTGCGTCTCACCAACGGTATCGTTGTTACTTCGTATATACCCGGCGTCGGCCATAATCTGCAGGAGCACTCCGTGGTGCTGGTGCGTGGTGGCCGTGTAAAAGACTTGCCAGGTGTTCGTTACCATATTGTGCGTGGCACCCTGGATCTGGCCGGTGTTCAGGGCCGTATGCAGGCGCGTTCCAAATATGGCGCAAAACGTCCTAAATAAAGATTACGCAATTTTGATGGGGTAGTGCAGTTATGCCAAGAAGAAGAGAAGTAGCAAAGCGGGTAGTTCTCGCCGATCCTAAATACAATGATCGTCTGGTTACCAAGTTTGTCAATAATCTGATGATCGGTGGCAAGAAAAGCGTTGCTGAAAAGATTGTCTATGGTGCGTTTGACCTGATTGCCGAGCGCAGCGGCGAAGATCCGCTGGATGTGTTCAAGAAGGCGTTCGAGAATGTGCGCCCTCTGCTTGAGGTTAAATCGCGCCGTGTCGGTGGCTCAACTTACCAGGTGCCCATTGAGGTTCGTCCTGATCGCCGTAATGCCCTGGTTATCCGCTGGGTGCTCAATGCTGCGCGCAACCGTGGTGAGAAGACCATGTGTGAGCGTCTGGCTGGCGAGTTTCTTGACGCTGCGAATAACCGTGGTGCAGCGGTGAAGAAGAAGGAAGATACCCATCGTATGGCTGAAGCCAACAAGGCGTTCGCCCACTATCGCTGGTAGGTAAGTATTTTTTTCTCTGGAGGATGTTGAGCTGTGGCACGTAAGGTATCTCTTGCAAGAACGCGTAATATTGGCATTATGGCCCATATTGACGCCGGCAAAACAACAACAACGGAGCGAATCCTGTATTATACCGGGGTTTCGCACAAGATAGGCGAAGTCCATGATGGGGCAGCGACCATGGACTGGATGGAGCAGGAGCAGGAGCGCGGAATTACTATTACCTCAGCTGCTACCACTTGTTTCTGGAAAGATCATCGCATAAATATTATAGATACCCCGGGTCACGTCGACTTCACCATTGAGGTGGAGCGTTCGTTGCGGGTTCTCGACGGCTCGGTGGCGGTTTTCTGCTCTGTCGGTGGTGTAGAGCCGCAGTCGGAAACCGTTTGGCGTCAGGCTGACAAGTACGGTGTGCCCCGTATTGCCTTTGTCAATAAAATGGATCGCGTTGGTGCCGATTTTCAAAACGGCGTCGACATGATGCGTGATCGTCTTGGTGCCAATCCGGTGCCGCTGCAGCTTCCTATCGGTAAAGAGGATTATTTCCGTGGTGTCGTCGACCTGGTGGAGATGAAGGCATTTGTCTGGGACGATGAGTCTCTGGGGGCTAAGTATGATGAGGTTCCTATTCCTGACGACATGGCTGATGCTGCAGAAGAAGCGCGAGAGGCTATGCTTGACGAGCTGTCTTCCCACGATGACGAGTTGATGGAGCGTTATCTCGGTGGTGAGGAGCTGACTGTCGCTGAAATCAAGGCGAGTATTCGTCGTTCTACTATTGCCCTGCATATCAATCCGGTGCTGTGTGGCAGTGCCTTCAAAAACAAAGGTGTTCAGCATCTGCTCGACGCCGTTGTTGACTACATGCCGTGCCCCACTGATGTCCCGCCCATTGAGGGTGTTGACCCCGAAGGCAATCCCGTTACCCGCCCTGCCGACGATGATGGTCCGTTTGCGGCGCTGGCGTTCAAGATTATGACTGACCCGTTTGTTGGTCAGCTCACTTTCTTTCGCGTTTACTCCGGTGTTGCTGAGGCCGGTTCTACTATTCTTAACTCCACCAAGGGCAAGAAAGAGCGTCTAGGCCGTATTCTGAAGATGCACGCCAACAAGCGTGAGGAGATCAAGGAGGTCTACTCTGGTGATATCGCCGCTGCGGTTGGCCTCAAGCATTCCACGACTGGTGATACCTTGTGTAACCCTGAGGGTGAGTGTCTGTTGGAAGCTATGGAGTTCCCGGAGCCGGTTATACATATTGCCGTAGAGCCGAAAACCAAGGGTGACCAGGAGAAAATGGGGGTTGCGCTGGGCAAGCTGCTGGCGGAGGACCCCTCGCTTGGTGTGCATACCGATGATGAAACCGGTCAGACAATTTTGTCTGGTATGGGTGAGTTGCATCTGGAGGTTATCATTGATCGTCTCAAGCGTGAGTTTGGTGTTGAGGCCAATATCGGTGCCCCACAGGTAGCTTATCGCGAGTCTATTACCCGCAAGGTTGAGGTGCAGGGCAAGTTTGTGCGTCAGTCTGGTGGCCGTGGTCAGTATGGCGATTGCTGGTTGCGTATTGAGCCCAAGGAGCCGGGAACCGGTTTCGAGTTTGTCGATGAGATCAAGGGCGGGGTTATCCCGCGTGAGTATATCCCTGCTGTAGGCAAGGGGGCGGAAGAGGCGGCGCAGAACGGTGTGTTGGCCGGCTTCCCCATTGTCGATGTCAAGGTTACTGTCTATGACGGTAGTTACCATGATGTCGACTCCAGTGAAATGGCCTTCAAGATAGCTGGCTCCATTGGTTTCAAGGAGGGTGCGGCCAAGGCTGCACCGGTTTTGCTAGAGCCGATGATGGCGGTTGAAGTTGTTGTTCCTGAAGAGTATATGGGTGACGTAATCGGCGACTTGAACAGTCGTCGGGGGAAGGTTCTGGGGATGGAGTCCCGTGGCGGAGCTCAGGTAATCAATGCCCATGTTCCTCTTTCCAGCATGTTTGGTTATGCAACCGATCTGCGCAGTTCTACCCAGGGTCGTGCAACCTATACGATGGTGTTTGATCATTATGATCAGGTGCCCAAAGCTATTGCTGAAGAGATAATTGCGAAAGTAAAAGGCTAAGGAGTAAAGTCATGGCAAAGGAAAAATTTGAAAGAACAAAGCCCCATGTCAATATTGGAACCATCGGCCACGTCGACCACGGCAAGACCACCCTTACCGCCGCTATCACCAAGGTAATGGCCGGGTTGGGTCAA
>JAMOOS010000081.1 GCA_027065245.1 Desulfuromonadaceae bacterium
CGCTCCTTTTCGACCAATAGCTACGGCTATTAGCCTGCAAACGAGCGAAAATCTGTCCTCGACCAGTCGATTTTTCGCTTCGATCCGCAAAGCCCGACAGGCGCCTAGCGCAAAGATTGTAGCTGCCGAGAAATTATTTGTCCATAGTTACCCTGATGTTGGCATTGCTGAGATCGCGTATCCGGTCGCAAAATATCTGCAGATACTCCTGCGGCAGTTGCAGGGTGATACTAACTTGTTCAGTATAGTCAGTATGTTTTATCACGGCTTCGTATTGCTGCAGCATCTGCTGTACTCGTTCCAGTAGCGGATAATCGAGGGTAAGGCGCACGAAGGTGCGCGGTACATATTCCTCCGTTGCCAGTGTTTGCAAAGCGTGTTGCAGTGCCTGGGTGTAAGCGCGGATCATGCCGCCTTTGCCGAGGCGGACGCCGCCAAAATAGCGGCTGACCACCACGGTGATATCGCCGATGCCGCTGTGCAGCAGGGTGGTGAGCAGTGGTTTGCCCGCTGCTCCCTGCGGTTCGCCGTCGTCGCTCATACCCGCCTCGGTGGTAGTGCCGGGGGCACCGATCACCCGCGCGTAGCAGTTGTGGTTGGCGTCGGCGAATTCCTGCTGTATCTCGTGTACAAAGGCGGCGCTGGCGGCACGGTCGGCGGTGGGGGCGATGGTGGTGATAAAGCGACTGAGTTTTACCTCAGTCGCGGTACGTTGCCGTTGTGCCGGGCGCAAATAGCGTGATTGACTCATGAACGGTTGAACGATACCTCGACATCGGCGCGGTGCTCGGGGTCGATCTCCCACAGGGTTTTAGGGGCGAAATTGAATTTGCGCGCAATGAGAACATCGGGGAACTGGGCAATGCGGATATTGTACAGATTGATGTATTCGTTATACATTTCGCGCCGGTCGGCAATTTGCTCTTCCAGCTCGCTGATGCGGTTGCTTAAGTTGGCAAAGATGCTGTCGGCCTTAAGATCGGGATAGCGCTCAGTGACGGCGAACAGCGATTTCAAAGTGTCGCTGAGAAAATTTTGTGCCTGCAGCGACTCTTTTTCGCCACTGGCCTGTTGTACCATGTTGCGTGCCTTGATGACTGCTTCCAGCGTCTCCCGTTCGTGCTGCATGTAGCCCTCGCACACCTTGATGAGCTTGGGCAGTTCGTCAAAGCGCTGTTTAAGCAGCACATCGATATTGCTCCACGCTTTTTCCGTCTCGTTTTTCAGCCGTACCAAGGCATTGTAGATCATTATCACATAAACCACCACCATGGCGGCGATAAGTAGCAGAACTCCAAAGATAATCAGTGCAGACATGGTTGATCTCCAGGGTTAAAGGTTGAAAAATCTGGCGGCGCTTGCCAGCGCCCAGGCAAACAGAGCGATACCTCCTACGGTTAGCGGCGGAATATACCAGGCAAATTTATTGGTCAGTTCCTCCTCGGAACTGGCTTCGGCGATGATGAACGGCAGCCGTTTTTGTGGCGGGGCGCCGATGACCAGTTGTGGTCGGCGGCGCTCTTTTGTCGCGTCCAGTTTGTCCTGTAGCGCCTGTTGTTCCATATCGTGGCGCGCCTGCTCCCATTCGGCGGCATCGATCTGGCCGTCGTTGTTGGCATCGTACTGCATCAGTCTATCACGATCGCTTTTAAGATCGCGCAGTTTTTTGGTTACCCGCTCGCTGAGTTTATCTTCACCTTTAGTGGCTGGGCGGGCAAACCCGAGAATGTAGAGCTGACTGCCTTCGGCGATAATCTCCTCGTGCCAGCGCTCGTCACCGGCTCTGCCGAGCAGTGCTCCGTCGCCGCCATCGCTGCTGGACAGGGCGCCGGTGGTGATGGTGGCGTGGCGCGGGTCGATGCTGATGCGCCCGGTTTCATCTTCCAGTACAAACGGCACCGGGCCGCTGTCGCGCGAGGCTACCAGTTTCCACTTGTTGTCAAGGCCGCTGCGGCGATAGCGCTGGTAGCGATAGTAGACACATGGTACGTGGGTGGCGGGCGAGATCAGGGCATAGGCGCGGCGGGCGGTTCCGGTGATCTCCACCATCCCCATGGCTACCGAGCGCGCCTTGCTGGTGGGGGTGTTTTCGATGCGCCGTTTAAGTCGCCAGAAGTGCAGTGCAGCTCCCAGGCTGACCAGTGATGCCAGCGCCGGAGCCGCCCCGCTGTGGATGCAGTAATGCCAGGCCAGTTCCGACAGATTGCCTCCCATCCCCAAAAGGGCTGCAAAAGCACCAGCAATAGCGATGGCAACCAGTTTTAGCGGGTTGATGCGGATATGGTGGATCTTATTGTCTTCCACCCACGATGGCGGGGCCGGTAGGGCTTCTGCCTGGGGTGGTGGCGCGGCGGTTGTCGTTGCGGTCGTATCCTCAGCGCTGTTTTCGCCGCTTACCCCTCTGTCGATGCCGATGGTTGCGTTGGGAACAACCTTGTTTATAACGGCTCCAGGCCTGTAGCCCTGCCTACTGTCGTCTGACACCGGGATGGTGGCCAGCAGCAACTCGCCATAGCGATCCAGTACGCGCAGATTGTGGTTGCGGTCAAAATCGTCGCCGCTTTTAAGGTTGCCGCAGGCGGGCAGAAAGCTGAGGCCAAAGTGGTAATCGATGTAGATGTTGTCGGCGCGTTCCTCTATGCAGTTCAGCAGTGCTGCCAGATTGCCGTTGCGGCTCAGGCTGGCCTTGTCGCCCAACTGGCGGTGGTCAAAGGAGCCGGGCATGATGCGCAACGCCGTACTGACGCGGCCGTTTTCGTCGCGCCAGTACAGGTTGATGACCGGCTCGCAGCGGAAGATCTGCTGGCGCAGCTCGGCGTTGCTCAAAGGGGTAGGGGCGCTGCCACCGTAGGTGTTGCGCACCAGTAGTCTTTTAACCTGTTTTTCCGCTAACTGGCCGGAAATATCAGCAACTACCGCAATTATTGCGGTGGCTGTATCCATGGGTACCACACCGGCAGCAGTGGTAAAGCTCAATTCTTCTGCTGTTATAGCTATGGCATTTACCTTGTTTACCTGAATGGTGGCTGGCTTTGCCGCTACCAGCCAGGCGGGTATTTTGTGGCGCTGCAATATATTCAGAAGCGGCTGCAGCTTGCTTTGCGCCCCTTTGGCTAACTGGGTCAGGCCGCTGCCGGTCAGGCGTTGGCGCAGGGTATAAGCGTCGACCACGCCGGTTTGTGCCAGCTCTTCGGCTAATTTGGCGCTGTCGTAACTGTTGCCGGCGTATAGCAGCAGCAGGTAGTTGTCAGTGTCTCTGGGTGGCATTGCCGTTTGCCTGATGTTGTACTTGCTGTGTTTGCTGCTGATGCTGATACTGGGCGATATTGCAACTTTTGACAACCAAGGCAAAGGCCATCAGTGCCAGAATCAACAGGAAAAAACTCAGGTAGCGTTCGCCTTTGAGGTGATCTTGTTGGTCCATGTATAAACCCTTTCTGCGTGCGGATATGTCAACTCAGCAGTATGGCAATCCAGCGCCATTCTTCAGTTGCCTCCAGAGCTATCTTGACAATCATGGTTAGCGGCACCGACAGCAGCATGCCCACCGGTCCCAGAACCCAGCCCCAGGTGATTAACGATATCAACACCACCAGCGGCGACAGCCCCAGTTGCTTGCCCATGTAACGCGGCTCAATCACGTTGCCCACCACCACGTTTACCACAACGTAGCCCAGCAATACCAGCAGGGCAGTGCTGGCGCCGTATTGCACCAGCCCCAGCAACAGTGGCGGCACGGCAGCGATGATGGAGCCGATATTGGGTACATAGTTGAGCATGAACGCCACTAGCCCCCATAAAAAAGGATAATCCACGCCCAAATAAAGCAGCCACGCGGCCACACATACGCCGGTGAGCAGGCTTACCACGGTTTTTATCACCAGATAACTTTGTACGCTGGTGATTACCTTGGTGAGTTGCTCCAGGGACTGTTCTGGGTGGGGCAGGGCCTGCTGCAGTTTGCGCGGTACCGAACTGGCCTCGAACAGGATGAAAATTACCGTGAGCAGGATGAGAAACCCGTTGGTGAGCACCGCCCCGAAGCTGCTTAGCGTGCGTGCCGCCACCTTCATTGCCGCGCCGGGATCAAAGTAATCGTAGATAATCGGCCCCGACAGTTTGATGCCGAAGCGCTGCAGCCAGTTGAACAGGGTGGCGGTCTGCTGGTGCAGCCGTTCCTGATATGTCGGCATCTCCTGAGAAAAATCGCCCAGAGAAGTACCGATAAACAGGGTGAGCAGGACGCTGACGGCAATGAGCAGGCCGAGCAGCAACATGATGTTGATGGCGGTGGGGATACGCCGTTTTTCCAGCCAGTGCAGCAACGGCAGGCACAAAACGGCGATAAACGCAGCGAGCAGAAACGGTGTTACCAGATTCTGGGCGCTTTTTAATCCGGCAATGATGATCACCAGACAGGCACTGCCGCCGAGCAGGGAATTACATTGGATGTTACGCGGACTGGGTAGCATGGATTTATGGCACCACCGGTAGAGGGGAAGCTGCAAACACAGATAATTTTGTGCGCAATTCTAAACCATAGTGGTATGGTGAGGCAATGTATAAAACCGGGTTTTGCCCTTTGACTGTTGGATTTGGTGTCGGCCGGGCATTGTGGTGATGCGCGGTTGGCAGCCGATTAACCTGTAAATGAAGGAGGTCGCAATGTCAGGTGTTACAAGATGCAGGTACGTGGTGTTTTTCCTGGTTGCAGTAACGATGGTATTTAGCTCGGTTACCGTGGTAAGCGCGGCAGCAAAGGAGCGTAACTATTTGCTGGCAACGGCGTCAACCGGCGGAACCTACTATCCGGTTGGGGTGGCGCTGTCGACGCTGGTAAAGGTTAAGTTGCAGCCGAAGCAGAAGATCGGCATGTCGGCGATAAACTCCGCCGGTTCGGGCGAGAATGTCAAGTTGTTGAGTAAAAACGAGGTGCAGTTTGCAATTCTGCAGGGGCTGTACGGTGCTTACGCCTGGAACGGTACCGGGCCGTTGGCTGGTATGGGACCGCAGAAGGAATTGCGCGCGGTGAGTATGTTGTGGCAGAACGTGGAGCATTACGCGGTGCTGAAAAAATTTGCTAAAAGCGGCACTGTCGCCGATCTTGTCGCCATGAAGGGGCAGGCCATGTCCATGGGCAAAAAGAACTCCGGTACCCTCGGCTCCAATACTGTACTGCTGGGTAATCTGGGTATCGACATCGCCAAGGATTTCAAGCTGATTTATGTCGGTTACGGCCCTACTGCCGATGCGCTGCAAAACGGTCAGATTGCCGGTTTCGGTATCCCTGCCGGGGTGCCTGCCAGCGCGGTTACCAAGGCGGCTGCCAATTTGGGCGACAAGATGGTCATTCTTGATTTTACCGATGAGCAGCTTAAAAAAGCTGATGGCGGTCTGGGCTTGTGGACACGTTATGTGATACCCGCTGGTTCCTATCCGGGCCAGAAGAAGGAGATCAAAACCATCGCTCAGCCCAATTTTCTTGCTGTGCGCGCTGATGTTGATGAGGACGCTGTTTACCAGATAACCAGGACCATTTACGAGAATTTGCCGTTTCTGAACGCTATTCACGGGGCGACAAAAGCCATGGCGCTGGAAAAAGCCATAGCCGGTTTGCCGCTGCCGCTGCATCCCGGTGCGGCTAAATATTACCGCGAGATGGGGATTAAAATTCCGCCACGTCTTATAGCTAAGTAACTACACCGGATGCGACCGTCGTAGCGGCGGTCGCATCCACGCGGAGGGCGTTATGACGGGATCAGAAACAGGCAATGATCTGTGGCAAAAAAAGGCGTTGTTGATTATCGGGGTCGCTGTTTCGCTGCTGCATATCTGGTTCAACGTGGTAACGGTGTTGCCGACGCTGTGGCAGAATGCGCTCCATTTTGCCGGGTTCGCTCTGATGGCGGTGTTCATTTATCCGCTGCGACGTGACGGTTCGCTGCTGTGGCGTATCAGCGATTTTGCCCTGGGGATTGTTGCGGCCGCTGCGGCGGTGTACATGATTGCCATGGAAGATGACATATATGCTCACGGAGTAAATCTGTCGCAGCTTGAGTGGCTGGTTGGCATCATGCTTATTATCTGCGCCCTAGAGTTGACCCGTCGGGTAGCGGGGTGGTTTATACCGGTGCTTATTATTGTCGCCCTTACTTATGTCGGCTGGTGGGGGCGTCTGGTGCCGGGGGTGTTCAAATTTGCCGGTCTCGGTGCTGAAACCATTCTGTTTCGCAGCATCTACGGCGATGATGCTCTGTTCGGCACCATCGCGCGTATTTCCTCCACCTATGTGTTTATGTTTATCCTGTTTGGTGCATTTTTGCTCCGATCTGGCGCCGGTGAATTTGTCATTGACCTGGCGCGGGCAGTTGCCGGGCGTTTTATCGGCGGGCCGGGGCTGGTGGCGGTGGTGGCATCAGGTTTGATGGGGACTATTTCCGGTTCGGCGGTGGCCAATACCGCCTCCACCGGGGTCATTACCATTCCGCTGATGAAAAAGGCCGGGTTTCCGGCCAAATTTGCTGCCGGAACTGAGGCGGCGGCATCTACCGGTGGTCAGCTTATGCCGCCGATAATGGGCGCCGGTGCTTTTATCATGGCCACCTACACGCAGATATCCTACAACACCATCGTCATAGTTAGTATTCTGCCGGCTATTCTGTATTTTGCCGCCGTGGCCTTTTTTGTCCGCATAGAGGCCAAGCGCAGTTTTGTAACCGCCGTTGATGACGAAAAGATATCGGCTTTGGAAGTGATGAAAAAGGGTGGCGTGGTATTCCTGCTGCCGGTAGGCGTGCTGATAGCACTGCTGATTTACGGTTTTACTCCAACCTACGCTGCCGGGATCAGTATTCTTGCGGTGATTGTCTCATCGTGGTTCAGCGACAATAAGATGGGGCCAAAAGAGGTGGTGGAAGCCCTGGCGCTCGGTGCGCAAAACATGGTAATGACAGCGATTTTGCTGTGTGCCGTGGGATTGATAGTCAATGTTATTGCCACTGCCGGTGTGGGGAACACTTTTTCACTGATGATTACCCAATGGGCCGGGCACAGCATGATGATAGCCATTGTGCTGGTGGCGCTGGCATCGCTGGTGTTGGGAATGGGTTTGCCGGTAACGGCGGCGTATATTGTGTTGGGGACCTTGTCGGCACCGGCATTGCACGGTTTGATTGCCGACAATATGCTTATCGATGCGCTCATGAACGGCCAGGTTAGTGAGACCGCCAAAGCTATCTTCATGCTGGCTGCGCCGGAACATCTGTCCGCCATCGGTCAACCCATGAGTCACGCGGCGGCCCAGGCGATTATCGATGCGGTACCGCCCGATCTCATTGGCAGTGTGCGCGATTCTATGTTGAGCGCCCCGGTAATGATGTACTCATTGCTGTCGGCACATTTGATCGTTTTCTGGCTCAGTCAGGATTCCAATGTTACACCGCCGGTGGCGCTGGCAGCTTTTACTGCTGCTGCTATTGCTGGCACCAAACCCATGGCAACAGGTTTTCAGTCGTGGAAGATTGCCAAAGGGTTGTATGTGGTGCCGCTGCTGTTTGCCTATACGCCGTTGGTCGGTGGCGCCTGGCCGGAAGTGCTGGGGATATTTGTTTTTGCCCTGTTTGGCATGTATGCCTTTGCTGCCGGTATTGAGGGTTACATGGAGGCGCGGCTCAGCCTGTTCAATCGTCTGCTTACCCTGCTGGCTGCCGCGGCACTACTGTGGCCGACCACTGTGCCAGTGCATATAGCCGGGCTGATTGGGTTGATAATTATCTTTGTACGCAATCGTGCCGCAGAGATCGCCCCCGCCGATGTCAGCCTGTCCAGCGGCGGTTGACGGCAAATGCCGCGGCGATGATAAGAGAACCGGCAGCGAGTTGTATCCAGTTGATATGTTCGTGAAATACCAGGGCGGAACAGACGATGGCAAAGGGGATTTTGAGATTGTTGGCCGCTGCCAGGGTGCCGGGGTTGACCTTGCGGGCGCCGTAATTCCACAAAAAGAAACACACGCCGGAGGCGAGGATGCCCAGATAGGCCAAGGCGGCTATCTGCCGCGGTTGTAATGCTGGAATGGCAGTGCCATGGGTGGCCAGTACCAGCACGGTTGTCAGCAGTGCGCCGCAGTACAGCCATGAAAATACGTACACGTCTTTGCTTTTGATCTTGCGCATTAGCCTGGTGTAGGCTATTTGGCCGAAAGCAAAGCAGGCGTTGGCGGCCTGAATCAGCAGAAAGCCGCTGCGAAACTCGTCGTGATGCAGATCGCGCCACAGAATCACCGCCGTTCCAATCATTGCCAGTGCTGCTACGCCCAGGTAACGACGGTGCAGTTTGCCGCTGAACAGGTCGTTAAGCAAGGTGACATACAGAGGAGTAAAGATGGTGAACAGCGCCACCTGGTAGGCGTGCAGGTAATGGAATGCTGCCGTGTAGGTGATGTACATCACGCCGTACTGTATTGCACCGATGAGCATCAGGGCGATGATCTGGTTGACGCGGCAGGCGCGACGGCGGGTAAACGGCAGGAATACCAGCCATGCCAGCAACAGACGCACGCCAGCCACCAGCACCGGATCAATGCCGCTTAGTTGCCCTTTTATCAGGCCGAAGGAAAACGCCCATATCAGCGAAACCGTTAGCAGTGCTGTCATGGTCGTTGGCGTTGTGTGCTGAATGCCAGTGGCACTGCAGGGCTCATTGCGGCAGACTGACGCGGTTTTTGCCGCAGCGTTTGGAGCGGTACAGTCCGGCGTCTGCCACGGCGATAAGTTGGTTGGCGGTCAGGCGGGCATTGCTGCTACAGAAGTATGATACTCCAACGCTGGCGGTAACGGTAATGGTTTCACCGTTCCAGTTGACACGCATGTTGGCGATACCCTCACGCAGTCGCTCGGCAATGGCGGCGGCGGTGTCGATATCTGTTTCCGGCAGGATGATGGCAAATTCCTCACCGCCGTAGCGTACCACCACATCGGTGGTTCTGGTGGATCTGGTGGCGGTGGCAGCGATTTCGCGCAGAACCGTGTCGCCAGCCTGATGACCGTAGGTGTCGTTAACCTGCTTGAAATCGTCTATATCGAACATGATCAGCGAAAAAACCTTGTTGTAGCGATTGGCTCGCCGCAGTTCCCGCTCCAGACAGTCGTGAAAGTAACGCAGGTTGTACAAGCCGGTAAGGCTGTCCTGAAATGCCAACCGGCTCAGCTCTGCGTTAGCCTCGTGCAGCTTTTCGCTGGCCTGCTGCGCCAGTTGTTTTTCTGTGTGATACTGGTCGGCCAGGCGCGAGGCAGTCATGTTGAGATGAAACAGTTCCTCGTTGGCCTCCTGCAGAATTTCCACCGCCGTTTTGGGGATATCTCCATCAATGTGGAACAACGATAAAATCTCACCGCTGCTGGCTGAAATCTCGTCGATCAGCGTATCTATGGCGTGAATATCCAGGTGGTAGTGTTGTTGCAGTACCTGGCGGGCTGCCACCAGCCTGTGTGCTGAGGTGCGACCGTGAAACAAAGCTGAGAGCAGTCCGGCAACGTGGACGACGCGGATGCTGTCGGCCAGTTCCGCCGGTGCGTCGTCGGGGCGGTTGTGAAAGCGCACAGTTTCGGCAATCTGCTCAGGTATCCCCCAGTGGATGAGAACTTCACTGCCGAGATCGTTGTGGGTAAAGTCGAATTTAAATTTTTGCTCGGCAACATCTATGCTTTCGCGTTTGTCAACGAATATCTCATGGTATTCTGGAATACACAGGCAGGCAATAACCAGACCGATATCACGCAACAACCCGGAGATAAAGATATGGTCGCAGCGCAGTTTTATTTTGCGCGCGATGATGTTGGCTCCTACCGCTGTAGTCAGGGAGCGTTTCCAGAAATAATCGTAGTCAAAGGAGTTAGTGTCGCTGCCGCGCAGTTCATTTACCAGCGCAAAAGAGAGGGCAATGTTGGTTGTTTGCGATATCCCCATACGTGTCAGAGCTTTATCAAGACTGTCGATGGGGGTGACCGGCGACATCATGGCCGAGTTGGCTATACGCAGAACCTTGGTGGCCAGAGCCGGATCTGCTGAGATGATCTCAGTAAGACGGGTAAAGGATGGCTCTTCTTTGCGTACCTCATTGATAATCTGCAGCGCCACCGCAGGGGGGGTCGGCAGCTTAATGTCGGGATACTGTTCGAGCAATTTGGCTATAGCTGGCATCAACGCTCAAAAATCCTTTTTGCAGAGACGTTTTCTAATCTTCATGGCACCTGGTGGTGACTGTATCATAGCGTAAGCGCCTTTGCATCGATAAAATATTGAGGGCAGTGTTACGAAAATAATGACAAAGACGGCCCGTTCTTGACAAACATCATTGTGCTGATTACCTTACCGACAGTTTCGCAACTGATTAATGGTTAAACAAGGAGAAATGCCATGCCAATGTATGAATATTGCTGTAGTGAGTGTCAGCATACATTTGAAGTGCGGCAGAAGTTTTCCGACCAGCCTGTTGAACAGTGCCCGAGATGCGGTGGTGCGGTGAAAAAACTGATTTCGCGCAGCGGTTTTGCTCTGAAAGGGGGCGGCTGGTTTGAACAGAGTTATTGCAGTAGCGCCAGCAAATCCAGTAGTGGATGCGCTGAAGCGCCCAGTTGCTCCAGCGCCGCTGCCGGCTGAGGGGTGTAACCTGTAACGGCAAGTTTTGTCGGAGGATAATTTGTAATGGCTGAATTGATTGATGGCAAGGCGCTGGCCGCGCGGATGCGCGAACAGATGACAGAGCAGGTACAACAACTGCAGCAGCAGGGTGTAACTCCGGGGCTGGCGGTGGTGCTGGTGGGAGATGATCCGGCCAGCCGGGTATACGTATCCATGAAGGAGAAGGCCTGCGCCGCCACGGGGATTTTTTCTGATGAGCACAAGCTGGCGGCGGATACCAGCGAAGAGGAGTTGTTGCAGTTGGTGGAGCAGCTCAATAAAGATGAACGCATCGACGGTATTCTGGTGCAGTTGCCCCTGCCGGATCATATCAACGAGGAGCGGATTCTCCATGCCATCTCGCCGCTGAAAGATGTGGACGGTTTTCACCCCTTCAGTGTCGGTGCATTGGTTACCGGCAGCCCGACGTTTCGTTCCTGCACCCCCTACGGGGTGATGAAAATGCTCGAATCTATAGATTACGACCTGAATGGCAAAGAAGTGGTGGTGGTCGGGCGCTCTAATATTGTCGGCAAGCCGGTGGCCATGATGTGTCTGGCGGAAAATGCCACCGTAACCATCTGCCATTCACGTACCGCCGATCTCCCCGCTCATGTGGGGCGTGCCGATGTGGTGATTGCCGCCGTGGGTCAACCTGAGATGATCAAGGGCGAGTGGATAAAACCCGGCGCGGTGGTGATAGATGTGGGGATTAACCGCGTTGGCGACAAGAAACTGGTGGGTGATGTGGAGTTTGCCGCCGCCGCCGAACGCGCCAGCTATATTACCCCGGTTCCCGGCGGCGTCGGCCCCATGACCATCACCATGCTGTTGTTCAATACCATCTACAGTGCCTCCCAAAGGTTGCAGCAGTAGGATGTGCAGGTCGCTTCTCCCCGCCGGTTAAAACAGGCGGGGGGAGCCGGCAGGGGAGTTCCGCTTGCCGCCCCGGTAAATGTTGGGAATTCTCGAGCCGTAGATATATTCAAAATATACCGGGTCGAGTATCAGCTGTTTTTTCGGGTAGTCGTCCGGCAGTTTGCCGTAGGGTTCGCCTTTGTAAATGGCAGCGATTGCCTCCCGGTCCAGACGCTCAAAGCCGGAACCCGCCAGTAATTCCACATCTTCTATCGACCCGTCGCGGTTAATGACAATGCGCAGCTTGGTTCGCCCCTGTTGCCCCTTGCGAATCGACTCTTCCGGATAGTTCCATACCATGTAGACTCCGCGCTTAAAACGGGCAAAAAACGAGAACAACTTGTCTTTGCGCGAATTCAGCAATAACTGATCGCCGTTTTCCACATGCGGTCGTGCTTTTATCCGCTGTTCGTTGGCAATGTCGGCGGCGGCGCTGTTGGCCGACTGCATCAGTTGAGCCAGTGATGGCGTTTTGGTGGCAACAGCCTTTTGTTGCTGTTTGGGCAGTTCGCCGCCGAGAGCACTTTTTACTACGGTGGTGTTGTTTTTCTGTTGTGGCGGCGTCTGCCGCTGTGGCGTTTTTTGCCGTGGTTGCGCAGGAGGCTGTCGCACCGGAGCTGAGCTGTCCTCGCGCTCATGCCCTTTGGGTGCCTGCTCCCTTATTACCTGCTGATTGTCAGCTGCCAGCCGTTTGCTGGTCACTTCCTGTTTGTGCGGCTGTGACGGTATCACCATTTCACGCCGTGTCGGTTCAGGCAGCACCTCTACGTAAACCGGTTGTTCCGATCGGGATGTTTGCTGTAGTGGCCGCACAACAGTCAATATCAGCAGGTGAATTGCCAGGGAGAGAAGTAACCCCAGCAGCAGTTTGTTTTGCGACGATGAAAAATTCATGGCGCGCCATTATAGCACTTGCGTGGCCGCTGGTGCCATCGCTTATATGACGATGCGAATTAGGTTGACGGTTAATTTGTTGTTCAGGTATAAGACGGTAGGCAATCAAACCATGTTATAAAAAGGAGGGGGATATGGGTTTAGTAGATCAGATTAAAGAAAAAGCGCGTTCCAACCGGCAGACAGTAGTGTTGCCCGAGGGTTACGACGACCGCATGGTTGAGGCCGCCGGTAAAATTGTCGCCGATGGCCTGGCCGATATAGTGCTGTTGGGCGAGCCGGAGAAGCTGCGGGCCAGGGCGGACGAGCTTGGTGCCAGCCTTGAAGGGGTAACGCTGTTGGCACCGGCGCAGGCGGAACAGTTGGACGATTATGTGGCGGAACTGGTGGAATTGCGCCAGAAAAAAGGGCTTAGTGCCGAGCAGGCGCGCGAGTTGTTGACCGCCGATGACAATCTGTTTTTTGCCGCCATGATGGTGCGTAAGGGTGACGCCGGTGGCGCGGTTGCCGGTGCCTACAATACTACCGGCGACGTGTTGCGTGCCGCATTTCAGGTTATTGGTACCGCTCCGGGGATGAAGACGGTATCTTCAGTATTTCTCATGGTAACCAAAAACCCCGATTTTGGTGAAAACGGTATTTTACTGTTTGCTGATTGTGCCGTTAATCCCAACCCGAATGCCCAGGCATTGGCTGAAATAGCCGTATCCACTGCCCAGAGCTGCAAGAGTTTTCTTGGCGTTGATGCCCGGGTAGGAATGTTGTCATTTTCTACCAAGGGTAGTGCCAGTCATCCTGATGCCGATAAAGTGCTTGAGGCGCTGGAAATTGCTAAAAAATTGGCTCCTGAGCTGCAGATTGACGGCGAATTGCAGGCTGATGCCGCCCTGTTGCCCAAGGTGGGCAACAAAAAAGCGCCCGGTTCGCCAGTGGCGGGCAAGGCCAATACCCTCATTTTTCCCGATCTCGATGCCGGCAATATCGCCTACAAACTGGTGGAGCGGGTAGCCGGTGCCGAGGCAGTTGGGCCGATTGTTCAAGGCTTGGCCAAGCCGGTTAACGATCTTTCCCGCGGATGTTCGGTGGAGGATATTATCAGCGTGTCCGCCATTACGGCGGTACAGGCACAAGGTTAGGTTTATACAGAGTTGATACAGACTGGTTGATTGCAGCGAAAATAAAAAGGCCGCTCCCGCTTAAGGAGCGGCCTTTTTATGTTTGAGGCCCCTTTTCTGCAACGCCAATCAGGGGGTATAGTCCGGCGACGTGAAGCTGTACGGGAAACGGGTGTGATCGTCGTAACTGCCGTTGAGGATAGCGACGACGTCCTCCACAAATACCAGCTCCTCGTTGGTGGGAATTACGAACACTTTCACCGCTGAATCGGGAGCGCTGATCTCAGTTTCACCGTGCTTGCTGAAGGTGGTGAGATTTTTTTCCTTGTCGATGACAATACCCATATACTCCAGATTTTCCAACGCTTTCTGACGGATAAGACCGGCATTTTCGCCGACACCCGCGGTAAAGACCACGGCGTCAACCCCGCCCAGAGCGGCAGCGTAGGCACCAATATATTTTTTGATACGGTAGGACTCCACATCCAGCGCCAACTGGCAGCGCTCGTCACCGGCGGCGGCCTGCTCGATTACATCACGCCGATCGGTGAATCGCCCGGTGATTCCCAGCAGGCCTGACTTTTTGTTGAGAATCGAATCGATCTCACGCGGTGTGCACCCTTCCTGGTCCATGATGAACGGCGGGATGGCCGGGTCGATATCACCGCAGCGGGTGCCCATCATGGCGCCCTCCAGCGGAGTCAGACCCATGCTGGTGTCGATGGACTTGCCGCCGGCGATGGCGGTGTGGGACACGCCGTTGCCGATGTGGAGTGTGATGATTTTGCACTCCTCGATGGGTTTGCCCAGTTTCAGCGCCGCCCGCTTGGAAACATACAGGTGGCTGGTGCCGTGGAAGCCGTAGCGGCGCACGCCGTATTCCTCGTACCAGTCGTATGGCAAAGGATACATGTAGGCGTGGGGCGGCATGGACTGGTGAAATGCAGTATCGAAAATGGCGATGTGGGGCACGTTGGGTAATACCGCCTGAGCAGCCTCGATACCGGAAATGTTGGGCGGATTATGCAAGGGCGCCAAGTGCTGCACCTCACGGATGGCATCGAGAACTTCCTGATTTATCTGCACCGAGCAGGTAAATTTTTCCCCCCCGTGAACCACGCGGTGACCAACAGCCGAAATTTCCTCCATGCTGCCAACCACTCCGTGCTCCTTGCTGGTAAGTGTGCGGATGATAAGGTCGATGGCAACCTTGTGGTCAGGACACTCGTGCTCCTCTTTATAGGCATCTTTGCCGGGTACTTCGTGTTTGATAAACGAATCGCTGATGGTAACTCGCTCTACAATGCCTTTGGCGATGACCCGCTTTTCATCCCAGTTGAATAATTGGTATTTTACCGACGAACTGCCGCAGTTTAACGCCAGAATATCCATAATATTTACATCCTCCCCCTAGTTGAAAAACCTGAATTTTATACAAACATATAATGCTGTTATACGTGGTTTTCAGGCGCCTGTAGTCTGGTGGTAACTATCTGTTTTTAAGGCGGAAAACAGGCGGAAATCTTAGGGAGCATAGCTAAATTATCTATTAATTGCAAGGGTTTTGTCCTTTTTTAGTGTTGCTAAA
>JAMOOS010000082.1 GCA_027065245.1 Desulfuromonadaceae bacterium
TGTGGCTGCCACTGAGGGTGGTCTGGCTGCGACTTTGGCTGCGGTACGTAGGCAGTATCCCTACCGGGGTGATGATACCCTGGTGGTCGGCTTGCCCATGCGCTATTTCAATGAGGTTAATTTTACCTTGCCGGTAGCTGCTGCGGCCAATCTGGAGCAGGCAGTGCGCTATGAGTTGTTGCGCCATCTTCCCTTCGATCCGCAGCAGGCCTGGCAGCATGTCAGCTCGGTTGCCAGCGCTGATCAGCTGACAATAAGTGTTACACTGGCGGCAAAGCAACCGTTACAGCCGCTTCTGGCTGCCCTTGGTGCCGCTGGCCTGGCTCCCACCTCATTGGCGCCGGCGTTGCCGTTGCTGGCGGCTCTGGCCGCTCGCGATGGTGTTTATGTTGCTGGCGACGCCGGACAGATCGAGGCGCTGCTACGGGTTGATTCTGCTACTGTATGCAGTGCTGTGGTGGCTGACGATTGCCAGGATGATGCTATTCCTGTGCCGCTGCGCGATCTGTTTTCTCATGTGACTACGTTGACACAAGCAGCCGATCCTTTGCCGTTGTGGTACTGGCTGCAGCCACCACCGCCATGTTTTAGCGCTCACGACGGCATAGGTGCTGGCGCGGAAATTGATATTGCCTCTCCGGGGCTGCTGGAACGGCTCAAACAGTTTGACGGAAAAATCGACTTGATTGAGCCGCGGCAACTCCAGCGCCAGCAGCGGTGGGTACGTGTGCAGCTGGCCATGGTGGTTCTGGTGATTGTCAGCTTGGCATTGCTGCCTTACGCCTGGGTACGAGGTCGGAGCGCCGCTCTGGAACATTTGCAGCGCCAAATAGTGGTGGTGAAGCAGCGTGCCCAGGCGCTGGATGCTATTCGGCGTGAAAATCAGCAGATAACCAGCACCTTTGAGCAGCTTGCCACCTATCGTGATCACTGGCCGTGTGCCGTGGATGTCCTCAAGGAGGTAACCGATATCCTGCCGCAGGATACCTGGCTCAGTTCGTTGACCATGCACGAGCAGCGGCTTACCATGCGCGGCACTTCCGCCGACGCAACCAGAGTTGTTGAGGCGTTGGAGAACTCCCCCCTGATCAGTGCTGTCCATTTTGACGCGCCGGTAGTCAAACGGGGTGACAAGGAAACGTTTACGATTGTGGCGACATTGAGTACTGATGGTTGATAAAATAAGACAACACATATTGTCTGGCGGTGGTGCCAACCGTTACCTTATCCCCGTTGCTGCTGTATTGGCAATGCTGGTGGTAGGGCGTTCCGGCTACAATTACTGGCAGCAGCAGCTGAGTCAGCTCGATCAGAGTATTGCCGTTCACCAGATGCAACTGGATAAATATCGTCGCATCATGGAGAACAGCGCTCGTTACGAAGCTGCCAACCGGGCACTCAAAACCCTGCAGATGCAGGTGCGTACCCAGCGTTTTATCGCTGGTGAAACTACCACCCTGGCGCAGGCCAAATTTCAGAACCTCATTAAGCAACTGGCGTTGCAACACAAAATAGATATCCG
>JAMOOS010000083.1 GCA_027065245.1 Desulfuromonadaceae bacterium
GGAGAAGGACGGTCTGGTGCTATTGCGTCTGCGTGTGGATGGCAAGGCGGAGATCGCCAATATCGAGCGTTTTCTGCTCGCTTTGCATGGTAACAGTCACTACCTGTTTACACCGCGCCTGGAGATTCGTGTGATCAGCCGACGCGAGCAACAGTTCTACTATCTCACCGTGGAGATCATGGCGATCAAAGATATAAAAGAGGGGTAGCGAGTGGTCAAAAAGCTGGGGTTGCGTCAGAGTATTATTTTTGTCGCGTTGCTGGTGGTGGTGCTGAACTGTGCTGTAGCGTATAATCTGTACCAGCGTGGTGCACAGTTGCCGCCAGCAGTGAGCACGGTAGCTGTCGGCGCGGCGGCGGAAAGACCGGCAGTGAGCGGTGAATTGAGTGTTTTGCTGGCACCCCACAAAGTAGCATCAGGGCAATACAAGATTATAGAGGAAAAAAATCTCTTTTCTGCCCAGCGGCAGGCGTGGCAGCCGGAAAAACCGGTGAGCTCTGCAGCGGTTCCGCCGACTGGTGGTGCGCCGAAACGAGGAGATGTGGTGTTGGATGCCACTTTTGATGTGGCCGGACGCAAGGGGGCGATTTTGCGTTTTCTCCGTTTCAGCAAACAGTTGCAGCGCCAGAGGTTGTACCAGGGGCAGGAGGCCGTAGATACTACCAGAGGTAAAAATATTCGCTATTCCCTGCTCAAGGTGGAGAAAGATCTGGTGCGGGTGCGGGATCAGTACGGCAAGGTGTTTGACGTTGGCCTTTACGATAACAAAAAACATGCGACCAATAATGTAGCCCCGGATACGCCTCAGGTGATTATTGGCAAATCCGTTGCGGCATCCGGCAATGTTGCCACTGCGACGCCGGGAAATCCACTGGTGCCGCTGGTGTACAAGGCGCCGCACCAGCGCGGGCATCAGCCCACAGCGGAGCAGTTGTCAGCTGGCGAATATAAGCCGGTAAAAACCCCCTTCGGTATAAGTTATGTGCGCACGTTACAGCACAAAAAGTAACCGTTACAGATAATAAACAGATGAATAGCTGGTGGAACCAGATATGGCCAAGACAAATATGCAAGTAATGTTTATGGGTAGCGTTGCAACTCTGCTGTTGTATGTTCTTTTGCTGCTTTCAGGATGCGGTATGCTTGAGCCTACCATGCAGGAGCAGGCACCACCACCAACATTGGATATTGCCGCACCACAGCGGGGCAGTGGTCAAAGTGCTGACGTTGATGATGCCGCAATGCACAGGCGCAAAAGTGCTGCGGAACAGCTTAATGACGATATCAGCCAGTTGCAACAGCAGCAGAAGCAGTTCAATAGTGAATTGGGGCGCTTGCATAAACGAAGCACTGCGCACAGC
>JAMOOS010000084.1 GCA_027065245.1 Desulfuromonadaceae bacterium
CTCCGGCGCTGCGGCGGTTGCGTTGTCCGCCTGCACATCCGTTTCCGCCTCTTTCTTTCTGGTGGTACGGCGACGGCGCGTCGGTTTCTTCTCTTCCGTGGCCTCCTCTGACGCTGTGGCGGTTGATTTATCCGTCTGAGCATCTGTCTCCACCTCTTTTTTCTTGGTGGTGCGGCGACGGCGTGTCGGCTTCTTCTCTTCCGTCGCCTCCTCCGGTGTTGCGGCGGTTTCGTTGTCAGCCTGTGTATCCGCTTCCGCCACTTTCTTTCTGGTGGTACGGCGACGGCGCGTCGGTTTCTTCTCTTCCGTCGCCTCCTCCGGCGCAGCGGCGGTTGCGTTGTCCGCCTGCACATCCGTTTCCGCCTCTTTCTTTCTGGTGGTACGGCGACGGCGTGTCGGCTTCTTCTCTTCCGTCGCATCCTCTGGCGCTGCGGCGGTTTCGTTGTCAGCCTGTGTATCCGCTTCCGCCTCTTTCTTTCTGGTGGTGCGGCGACGGCGCGTCGGCTTTTTCTCTTCCGTCGCATCCTCTGGCGTTGCGGCGGCTGGCGCGCTGTCGGCCTGTACGCTTGTCGTTTTCTCGGTCTGCGTCGGTGTAGCAGTGTTTTCGTTCCTGTTGTCGACGCTTTCTGTCGCCGTTGCTGCCGACAGATCAGATGGTTGTTCTGCGGCTGCTGTTGCAGCAGCCGGTGGAGCCGGTGTGCTGCCGTTGTCGCCGTTATCGCTGTCAGGTGCCGTTGCCGCTACTGTCTCCGTAGCTGTTGTGGTCGATTCCTGTTGCTCAGCGGGAGAAGAGGTGCCTGCATCGCTGGGCGTTGCCGCTTCGTTCTGGGTGGTATTCTCTTGCTGGCGTTGTTCAGAACGCCTGCGACCGGAGCGGCGCCGCCGCGAGCGTTTGCGTTCGCCGTTGGCAGGGGTATCGCTGCCTTCTGCGCTTTTTGTCACCGCCGTTTCGCCCTGATCGCGCTCGCTGATATTGACGTCCACCAGCGGTTCCTGGTTGCTGTTTTTGTCCTCATCATCCTTGTTTGTGCGCAAAAACTCTATTTCCACCTGCTCCGGCAGAAAATCGCCGACGGCGTTGATATTTATCTTGAGGTGCTGGCGTTGTTCCAGCTCAAGTAGTTCATGGCGTTTGTTGTTGAGCAGGTAGTTGGCCACATCGATGGGCGCGGTGCAGTCGACGCGATCTATACTGCCTTTGGCGGTGCCGGCCTGAATGCGGCGCAGCAGGGCGATGGCGCGGGCGTTTTCGCTGCGGATGCGACCGTTGCCCTGACAATGCGGGCAACTGACATAGCTGCCGCTGCCCAGATTGGCCTTGATGCGCTGGCGGCTCATCTCCAGTAGACCGAATTGGTGGCTGATGCGTCCCACGGTAACGCGTGCCTTGTCGGTTTTAAGGCCGGTTTTCAGCGCTTTTTCCACTTCGCGGGCGTTTTTGCGCTGACGCATATCGATAAAGTCGATGACGATAAGCCCGCCCATATCGCGCAGGCGCAGCTGGCGGGCAATCTCGGTGGCGGCCTCCATGTTAACTTTAAAAGCGGTGGCCTCCACATCTTTTTCACTCGACATCCGTGCCGAGTTGACATCGATGGCTACCAGCGCTTCAGTCTGGTCGAGTACAATGGATCCGCCGGAGGGCAGGGTAACAGTATTGCACGAGAGCTGGGCAATCTGTTCTTCAATCTGGTAGCGGGCGAATATGGGGCGCCGTTCCTGGTGCAGTTTGACCAGATGGGCGTATTCCGGCATCACCGCCTTGAAAAAATCTTTTGCTTCCTGAAAAACTTTTTTGTCGTCGATGAGAACTTCGTCGATTTCCGGGCTGAAATAGTCGCGGATACTGCGCAGCACCAGGTTGGACTCCTGATAGATAAGGGTGGGGCCGCTGGTTTTTTTGCTGTGTTCGATGATGCTGGTGTAGATGTTGTGCAGGTAGTCGAAATCGCGTTTTAACTCTTCGGGGGATTGATCGATAGCGGCGGTACGGATAATGTAGCCCATGTTGTCGGGCAGATCGAGGGAACCCATGGCCTGTTTCAGTTCCTTGCGTGTCTGCTCGTTTTCAATCTTGCGTGAGATGCCGCGTGAATCGCTCAGCGGCATCAGTACCATGTAGCGCCCCGGCAGGGAGATCTCGGTGGTCAGGGCTGCGCCTTTGTTGCCGCGCTCTTCCTTGATTACCTGTACCAGTATTTTTTGACCGCGTCTGAGGATCTGGTTAATGGGTGGGCGGCGCTGGTTGCCGTCGCCGCGGTCGGGATACAGGGAGGGGTGAATCTCGCCAATCTGGAGAAATCCGGGGCGGCTGGCACCGTATTCGATGAATGCCGCCTGCAGGCTGGCCTCCACCCGTACCACCTCGCCGGTGTAGATGTTGCCTTTGGTCTGTTGGTTGCTGGCGATTTCGATATCCAGCTCGGTGAGAATGCCATCTTCGACAATCGCCACCCGATCCTCTTCCGGGATAGTGGCGTTGATCAACATTTTTTTGCTCATGGGAAACCTTTGTAAACTTCTGCTGTTATGTGTCCAGCAGAGCGCGGGGGCGGAATCATGCCGATACCGTCCTGCCCGCCGTTAAAAAACGGATAGGTGTTACGCCCGTGTGGCGTAATACCCGCTTCTCCAACGCTGATTGACCGGCTATGGCCGTCGTCGCTGTCCCGCTGGAGTCCAGAAATTGTTTTTATATTTAACCTGTTAACTCGTGTAGGTCGAATATATTGCCGTCGTATGCGGCTGTTGTGTACGCGGTACATGTGTTGTCGGCACGCAAGATTAACGCCAATTGCTGTTAATCGCCGGGTGCGGACAGATAATAACTACCGCCTGTGGCGCCCACTATAGCAGAATTGTAGCGTCAGGCACAGAAGATAAAAAA
>JAMOOS010000085.1 GCA_027065245.1 Desulfuromonadaceae bacterium
GGCAAATCCTTGGTAATTGTTTTTCCTAATAACCTCAGCATCTACACCAGAATATTCATGGATCAGCACATTGCGCATTGCCCCCATCTTGTCCCACGGAATATCAGGATACAAGGACATCGTTTTTAGTCGCGATATAGATTGCTCGCTGCGCCAACAATCTCTAAATTACGAATCATGGCATCAATCGCCATCATTCACGCAAAACCCGCAAATTCGTACATTGTCGTTTTGTTCATCGTAATCGTTGCGCACGCCGCCATTACCCTTGAGCATCGACAATGTTACCGCTGAGTTCGTCCAGCCGCTTAGCCAGGTTTATCAGCTCTTCCGGCGGAATCTGGCGGACAACCTCGTCGGTTTCCTGATCAACAACTTTAACAATCAGCTCGTGGGTGTCTTTATCGTTTTCAAAACGGACGCTGTACAAACCATCTTCGGTCAGCCCTTTTATCTGATCCAGCAGCTCTTCTGGCTGGATGGCGTTTTTTTTGCTGACCGCACCGCTATCCTGTGCTGCGTCCTGTTTTTTGTCGCGCTGCTGGTCAATTTTATCCGCCGGTGACATGTTCTGTTGCGTGGCGTTGTTGCCAGCTACGTTAACAGCCCTGATTTCCATAACGTTCCTCCATGATTTTTATTATCGGCATCCCTGCCAGATCTGCCGCAGCCTCATACCCCAACAGGGGGGCAGCCGTAAAGGCCGCCCCCCACGGGTTAGGGTGTTAAAAAATCAAGCTGGTTTACTTAAGCAGCGACAGCGCCATTTGCGGTGCCTGGTTGGCCTGCGCCAGAATGGAAATACCTGCCTGTTGCAGAATGTTATTCTTGGTCATTGCCGAGGTCTCCTGGGCGATATCCGCATCGAGAATCCGCGACCGTGCAGCCGAAAGGTTCTCGGCAACATTCTGCAGGTTGGCAATGGTGGACTCAAAACGGTTTTGTACCGCACCTAACTCACCACGACTGCTATCAATAGATGACAATGCCGAATCTACGGCTAATATTGCAGCGTTGGCACCGGATTGCGTGGAAATATCTACTGTAGCAATAGTCTTGGAAGAATCCACTTCAAGTACGGTATCGGAACCATAGCCAAAGGTGTCGCCACCGGCGTTCAAGTTGATATCGGTACTTGACTGCAAGGTTACCTGACCGCGGAAGGTGCCAATATACTGACCGGCGGCAGTATTTTGGCTGAAGCTGTTAGAGAACACGCTGGCCACTGTATTTGCAGTTTCGCTTCCGGCAGTAGTACCATCGCTTATAGTGATGTCTTCTTGGATAATGATATCACGACCGTCAGATGCTCTAAGCTGCAGTTTGCCATCGCTGGTAGCCGTGGCAACAACACCGGTGTCGGTGGAATGATTGTTGATGCTGTCGATAACATCGCTAATTTCCACGTTGGTATCTGCATCGAAAGTGTTGCTATAGACAGTTTCATTGTTGACTTGCAGCGTATAGGTGAGGGTATCACCATCCGCATCGTCAACATCAACTTCGAGAAAATGACTATTCGTTGTTGCATTCCACACCTGTGTGTTGTCGGCCGATGCGGTTACACCGCTGACATTGCTGGCATTTATAGCCTGCGACAGTGCATAGGCGCTGCCCGCGGTGACGCCATGCGTAGCATCGTTACCATATGTGGATGATGCGACAATATTTGTGCCGTTAATTTGATAGCTGGATGTGCCATCGGTACCGGTACCAGCTTTAACGCCTTCGTAAGTTGTGCGGGCAGCAGTGACATTGGTCGTGGTATCGGAAATAGTTTGCGATGTTGTGCCCGCCTCGTTGACTACTGAGCCAAGGTCACTGGCTCTGGCGCTGTCGATGGAAACGCTGATAGTCTGATTAGCGTTGGCGCCAACGTGGAAAATGGCATTGCTCAAAGTACCGTCAAGCAGGTTTTTGCCGTTGAACTCAGTGGTGGTGGCAATACGATCAATCTCGGATTGCAGCTGGCTGACCTCGGCCTGCAGTGAGTCGCGGTCGGCTGAGCTGTTGGTATCGTTGGCTGATTGTACCGCCAGTTCACGCATGCGCTGCAGAATGTTGGTGGTTTCCTGCAAGGCACCTTCTGCGGTTTGCGCTAAAGAAATACCATCGTTCGCATTACGTGCAGCTTGATTAAGACCACGAATCTGCGAGGTCATACGGTCAGAAATACCGAGACCAGCGGCGTCATCTTTAGCACTGTTGATGCGCAGACCAGAAGAGAGGCGCTGCATCGACTTACTTAAAGCGTTTTGAGATTTGCCCAGATTGCGTTGGGCATTGAGTGACATTACATTAGTGTTAATTGACATTCCCATGATGTTCCTCCATGATTTCGTGTTAGCGGGCTTCCTTGCCCTTAAATCGGTTTTAAGTTTTCTGTTTTAAAACCTGACCAATGTTTGTATTGAGGAGTGTAGTTTCAATTTTCAATCGGAATGAGTTTCACCTCCTTTTTTCTTTTTATTCTCCCCGTTACGTTACCCTTCGGCAGATTGATTTGGATTGTTTAGGGTAAAATTGCAATTATTTTTGCAGGGGCCGGAATTATCGCCCCCATTTTTCGCACACCGCCATCATCCCCGCAAAATTCGCCATCCCGTACGGGCGTATGGCATACGCCCATGCAATGTACTCCGCCAACGTTTGTGCGTGACGGGAAAAGGGCGTATTGCCATACGCCCCTACGCATGTTGATTTGGATGCCATCGTTGCGCGTGACGGGAATATCGCCCCCATTTTCGCACATCGCCATCATCCCCACAAAATCCGCCATCCCGTACGGGCGTATGGCTATACGCCCATGCAATGTACTCCGCCAACGTTTGTGCGTGACGGGAAAAGGGCGTATTGCCATACGCCCCTACGCATGTT
>JAMOOS010000086.1 GCA_027065245.1 Desulfuromonadaceae bacterium
CCACACCATCTCGTATGAGCGTACCGCCACCGTTACCAAACTGCGCTGGTTGTGAGCGCCGCATGAGCTGATCTCGCGTGAACACGGACACAGCGAGGTAACCGGCACCTGCACTTCCAGGACAAAGTCGCTGTGATGGGTAAGGCTGCCGAGAAAGCGGCAGGTATACTCCATCAGACTGGGCGCGCCGGAAACCGGCGCCAGCTTTTCGATAAAATAGGGGAACGTCAGTTCAATGTGGGCGCTGTTGGATTCCAGCCGCTGTTTCATGGCGCTGAGAATAGCCACCATGTCGTCGCGGGTAAAGTCCTGCTCACGGAAATCGTTGAGGATTTCGAGAAAACGGCTCATGTGGGTGCCCTTGAACTGGTGGGGCAGTTCCACGTACATATTGATGCGCGCCACGGTATGCTGCACGCTGCGGCGCTTGTCCTGGATGATAATCGGGCAGCTTACGTCCTTGACACCGACTTTGTCGATGGCGATGTTACGGGTGTCGGCGCTTTGCTGCAGATCGGGCATGGCACTGGCCACCATCAGTTATCCTCCACGTAGGCGGCAGGGTCGGTCAGTCCGGCGGCGGCAAATCCTTTCAGACGCAACCGGCACGAGTCGCAGCGGCCGCAGGCGCGTCCGGCGGCGTCGGGATCGTAGCAGGAGTGGGTGGCGGCGTAGTCTACTCCCAACTCCAGCCCGGCGCTGATAATCTGCGCCTTGGTGAGATGGAGCAGCGGGGCGTGGATGCGGTAGCTGCCGTCGCCGCTTGTCGCCGCTTTGGTGGCCAGATTGGCCATGTTCTGGTACGCGGCGATGAATTCGGGGCGGCAATCGGGGTAACCCGAGTAATCAACAGCGTTTACGCCGATAAAAATATCAAACGCCCCCAGCACTTCGGCCCACGCCAAAGCGTAGGAAAGGAAGATGGTGTTGCGCGCCGGCACGTATGTTATCGGGATTTCGTCATCCAGCGGACGATCTTTGGGCACGGCCATATCGGCGGTGAGGGCGCTGCCGCCGATGGCGCGCATATCGATATCCACCACCAGGTGACGGTCAACGCCCAACTGCGCCGCACAGCGGCGCGCCTTGTCCAGCTCGATACTGTGGCGCTGCCCGTAGCTGAAACTCAGGGCGTGTACGGCAAAACCCTGCGCCTGCGCCATGGCCAGGCAGGTGGTGGAATCGAGTCCGCCGCTGAACAGAACAATCGCTTTTTTGTCGTTATCGGTCAATGTATTCCTCCCTGTAACGCTACCGGGGATACATTACACAATGCGCGCTAAAAAAGATAGAGGCAGCAGTGCCTTTAGCACAGCGGCCGCCGCGTCTACATTCATCCTTGATTAACCGCGCAGCGTGGCGCTATAGTGCCGCCCATGTGTTACGCGCTGGAGATAACCAATCTGTGCAAGGCATTCAACGCCGTTACCGTGGTGGATGATTTGTCCCTTACCGTTGAGCGGGGCGAAGTGTTTGCCCTGCTCGGCCCCAACGGTGCCGGTAAGAGTACCACCATCAATATGATTGCCGGAGTCAATCGTATCGACAGCGGCCGGGTAAAGGTGTTCGGGCTGGATAATCAGTGCCACCTGCGCCGTACGCGCCAGATGGTGGGGGTGATGCATCAGGAGCTGGTGGCCGACCCGTTTTTCACCATCGACCGGGCGTTGCATATCCACCCTGGCTTTTACGGCGTGCCGTTCGACCGCGACTGGTTCAACCTGCTGGTAGAGCGTCTGGGTTTGACTGAGCATCTGCACAAGGCGATGAACTGCCTCTCCGGCGGTATGAAGCGCCGCTTTATGCTGGCCAAGGCCCTGATTCACAAACCGCGTCTGTTGATTCTCGACGAGCCCACCGCCGGGGTGGATATCGAACTGCGCTACATGCTGTGGGATTTTGTGCGCGAGATCAACCGCCACGACACCACCATTGTGCTGACCACCCACTACCTGGAGGAGGCGGAAAAGATGTGTGAGCGGGTGGCGATTATGGACAATGGCCGCCTGGTGGCCATGGACACCACCGCCGCTTTGCTGCAGCATCTCGAAGCCGGTTACCTGAGTATCTACCTTGATCGACCGCTGGCGCCGCTGCCGGAGTTTTTACAGCGGCGGCAACTGACCGCCAGCGCCGACGGGCTGGTGGTAAAAATCGCCCTTGAACGTGATGAGTCGGTATGCGAGCTGTTAAGCGCCTTAAGTGGCGCCGGGGTGGCGGTACGCGATATTCAGACCCATCGCTGCAGTCTTGAAGATGTGTTTATCCGGCTCACCGCCAACACCGGCCCGGGGGCAAAAGCATGAAACTGGAACGGCGCAGCGTTGTCTGCAGCTATCTGCCGTTTGTGGCGCTGCTGAACAAGGAGATTCAGCGTTTCGCCCGCGTCTATACCCAGACGCTGCTCACCCCGGTCATTATCGCCTCGCTGTATCTGTTTGTTTTCGGCGCCACCCTGGGCGAGCGGATCTCGGTGGTGGACGGTTTCAGCTATGCGCAGTTTGTTATCCCCGGCCTGATTCTTATGGGGGTGATCAACAACTCGTTCACCAATACTTCGGCGTCCATTTTCATGTCGCGACATTTGGGCAGCATTGTCGACCTGCTGGTATTGCCGCTGTCATCGCTGCAGATTGTCGTCGCGTACACTCTGGCGGCGGTGGTGCGCGGTATGCTGGTGGGTACGGCGGTGGGCATCATCTCCACTTTTTTTGCCCCGCTGCCGTGGGTAAATCCGCTGGCGGCACTGGCCATGGCGCTGCTTACCAGTGTGCTATTTGCCCTGCTGGGGCTGATAGCCGGTATCTATTCCGACAGTTTTGACGGCCTGGCCATGTACATCAATTTTCTGGTGTTGCCGCT
>JAMOOS010000087.1 GCA_027065245.1 Desulfuromonadaceae bacterium
AGCGACTGTGCCGCCAGCGCCATCAGATCGCTGACGCGGCGGAAAAAATCGTCCCGGTCACTGGCCAGGTAAGCGGCGCGCGGCAGGTTGAGGGTAACCACGCCGGTGGACCCGGTAAGGGGATTGGAGCCGAACAGGCCACCGCCACGGCGGCGCAGCTCGCGGTTGTCCAGACGCAGGCGACAGCACATGGAGCGGGCATCCTCCGGATCCATGTCGGAATTGATAAAGTTACTGAAATACGGGGTGCCGAAGCGCGCCGTCATCTCCCACACCGGCTGCAACCGCTCGTTGTCCCAGTCGAGATCGCGCGTAATGTTGTAAGTGGGGATAGGGAAGGTAAAAATCCGCCCGGCGCTGTCCCCCGCCATCATCACTTCGCAAAAGGCGCGGTTGAAAATATCCATCTCGGCCTGAAAATCGCCGTAGCACTCCGCCTGCATCTGACCGCCGATGATCACCGCCTCGTCGGCCACATTGCGCGGCACGGTAAGATCGAGGGTAATATTGGTAAACGGCGTCTGGAAACCGACGCGGGTAGGCACATTCATGCTGAAGATAAACTCCTGCATGGCCTGCTTAACCTCGGCGTAATCGAGGTTGTCATAACGGATAAACGGTGCCAGCAAGGTATCAAAACTGGCAAACGCCTGCGCCCCGGCCGCCTCGCCCTGCAGGGTGTAAAAAAAGTTTACCGCCTGCCCCAGAGCGGTACGGAAATGTTTTGCCGGCGCACTCTGCACCTTGCCGTAGGCGCCGGTAAACCCTTTGAGCAACAGGTCCTTCAGATCCCAACCACAGCAGTACACCGACAGCATCCCAAGATCGTGAATATGGAAATCGCCGTCCTTGTGCGCCTGAGAGATATTGTCGGGATAGATTTTATTGAGCCAGTAATTGCTGGTAATATTGGAGGCGATGTGGTTATTGAGCCCCTGCAGCGAGTAGCCCATGTTGGCGTTTTCCTTAACCCGCCAGTCCTCCTGGGTCAGATAGGAATCGATGGCCTCGATGGACTGCTGCATAAAGCTTTTGGTCTCGCGCAACTGCTCGCGCTGGCTGCGGTAGAGAATATACGCCTTGGCGGTCTGGGCGTGGCCCGCTTCAATGAGCTGCTTCTCCACCAGATCCTGCACGTTTTCCACCGTGGGCACCCGCTCATCCTTGTAGATAACTTCCAGAATCCCCACCACCTGACGGGCGATGGTCGCGGCACGCTCCATGTCGCTGCCGCCCACTGCCTGTACCGCTTTTTTAATCGCCTCGGTTATCTTGCCTTCATCAAAGGCCGCCAGACGGCCATCGCGTTTGCGTATGTATTCCACAAGCCTGTTCCCTTCTCAATCCAGTTGCACACGATTAAAGGAAGCTAGCATAAACGGCGCTAGTGACACAAGAGAAAAAAACACAACATCTAGGGATAAAAACAAAATACACCCACTACATATTGTTGATATCCATGTTACTAAGGCTGTGGATAACAACCAGCAATACCATAATACACGCCCTTTACACCATTATCACGTTCGCCACCAGATATCGGCCATGTGAAATGGACACAACCTTGACAATATGGCTCGCCAGCGCATTGTCCAGATAGCTCGGTCGGTAGAGCAAAGAACCGAAAATCCTCGTGTCCGTGGTTCGATTCCGCGTCCGGGCACCACACAAAAACTAAAGGGGGTTGCCGCCTGTAGCTGCAACCCCCTTTTGTACTCTCCGGCAGATCGCAATACCTGCCGTCAAAATTCATCCAGCACTTCCAGCAGCTGTTCTACCAGGTTTACGGCATTACCAGCATCAACAGCTACAGCATTCTCCATCTGCTTTATATCGCCAACCAGATTATCAAGACCGATATTTGCCAGAGTTGTCTTGAGGTTCGCTATCTGCAGGTCAATAGTGGCGTAGTCGTTGTCGGCCAGCGCCGCCCGGATGTGGCGTATGGTGGCATCGATATCCGCCCGCGCCACAGTCAAAAGCCTGGTTACGGTTTGCTCCGGCAATTGGCAGGTGGAGGTGAGAAAATCCTTTGCCCGATCCATCGGTGCCAGGTCGCTCTGCTTTGCGACAAACCGGGAAATAGCGTGCAGAACATGTTCCGGCAGGAACGGTTTGGTAAGATAGTCATCCATGCCAGCTTCTGCACAACGGCTGCGATCTTCGTACATGGCGTTGGCAGTCATGGCGATGATTGGTATGTGTCTGCCAGCCAGTCGCTGCGTCAACGTTGCGTACAAATCAGCATCCACAGACACAACGGGGCACGAACGGCGCTGCTCACAGGCACGAATGACGCTTGTGGCAGTTATGCCATCCATTTCCGGCATCTGCACATCCATAAATACCAGATCAAAATCGTGCCGGGCCAGCATGTGCAACGCCTCAAGACCGTTACAGGCAACAGTTGCACGGTGGTTATGCTGGGTAAAAATTGCGCAGGCTACTTCCTGGTTTATTTTATTATCTTCTACCAGCAGTATGCGTTGACTGCGTTGTGTTGCCAGCTGGGCGGTGCCGGTATTTATCTTGAATGTTTTAGTCCCTTCCTGCACCTCAATGGTAAAGTGAAACACACTGCCCGAGCCGGGGGTACTCTCCACCCATATATCCCCGCCCATCATCTCGACAAGTTGCTTGCTTATGGCCAGCCCCAACCCGGTTCCACCGTACTGTCTGGTGGTGGATTGTTCTGCCTGGGCAAAATTCTTAAAGATATCCTTGAGTTTGTCCTCCGGTATTCCTATGCCGGTATCTATAATGGAAAATTGCAGCACCATGCGGTCTTCAAACAACTGCGTTCTGACAACCTTTACGCTCACGCTGCCATAATCCGTGAACTTAATAGCATTGCC
>JAMOOS010000088.1 GCA_027065245.1 Desulfuromonadaceae bacterium
TACGCACCCCCATTGAAGAGGTGCTGTACGAGATGTTTATGGACTTCCGCATGAAAACCTATCAGGCAGCGTTCCACAACATGCCCGACTACACCACCTGGTACGGTTACGCCAAACTGAAGGAGAGCATCGTCGAGATAAAAGAGATGGACAAACAGATGCGGCTGAACGCCAAACTGGAAAAGAAAAAGTAACCAGCTAGCCGTAACAGAGTACCATCCGCAGGGAGCGCCGCATGGCGCTCCCTTTTTTAACACCATTATATAATGACCGACAGGAGAACCTGCCGCATGTCCGACCGACACAACCAACCATGGACACCAGCCGCTGCTGCCGATCTGTATGGCATAGATGGCTGGGGCGCCGGTTTTTTTACCATAGACAACCACGGCAACCTGGCAGTAACTACTCGCCAGAGAGCAAAAGTGGCGCTTAAAGATATTGTCACCGGTGCGCTGGAACGCGGCCATGCCACTCCGCTGCTGTTGCGTATAGAGAATATTCTGGAGGAGCGGATACGCCAGTTGCAGCATAGTTTCACACAAGCCATTGCAACCCACGCATACACCGGCAGTTACCACGGTGTCTTTCCGGTAAAAGTAAATCAGCACCAGCAGGTTGTCAGTGAAATTATCCGTTGCGGCGCTCCCTACGCCTGCGGCCTCGAAGCAGGCAGCAAAGCCGAGCTGGCACTGGCGTTGGCAGCTGCACCTCCCGACGGCGACGATCTACTAATTCTCAACGGCTACAAAGACAGGCAATTTATCGATCTGGGTTTATGGGCGCATAAATTGGGGCGTCGCTGCTTTTTTGTCGTCGAATCGCTAAGCGAGCTACATCTGCTCCTTACCCGTGCCCTTGCACTGGGCATCCGTCCCCGTTTGGGTGCCCGGATAAAACTGGCGGTTAAGGTAGCCGGGATGTGGACCGAAACCAGTGGCGACCGCAGCAGTTTCGGCCTCGACAGTCGGCAACTGGTAGCCATGATCGACATACTGCGGCGCCATAACATGCTCGACTGTCTGCAACTGCTCCACTGCCACATGGGTTCGCAGATCCCAAGTCTGAACGATATCCGCGCCGGAGTGCGCGCTGCCAGCCACTATTATCGCCACCTGCTGGCTGAGGGAGCAGCCATGGGCTATATCGATTTCGGTGGTGGATTGGCGGTGGATTACGGCGGAACCGCCAGCGATGCCAGTTATTCCTGCAACTATACGCTGGCGGAATACGCCGATGCCATAGTGGCTGAATTGAGTGCCTGCCTGGATGACGAGCTACCGCAACCACACATCGTCACTGAATCGGGGCGGGCGTTGGTAGCCCATGCCAGTTTGCTGGTATTTGATGTTATCGATGTAGCTCACTTTGAAGCGGTAGCGGTGCCACAGCATCTCGATCATGACGCTGCACCGGTGCTGCGGCAAATGCTGTCTCTGTACCGCCAGGCATTGATCAGTGGCGGAACTGAGCACTACGCCACCGCTCTGCAATTACGCGAGGAACTGCGCAGCTGTTTTCAGCGCGGCACCATCAACCTGCGCCAGCGTGCCCTGGGAGAAGACCTGTTTCTGGCTGTGGCCCAGCAAGTTGCCAACAATTGTGCGGCACCCGAGCTGCGTGCACAACTGGCGGATATCTATTACGGCAATTTCAGCGTTTTTCAATCTCTGCCCGACACCTGGGCCATTGGCCAGTATTTTCCCGTAGTTCCGCTGCAGCGGCTTGATGAACAACCGCAGCGCGAGGCGATCATCGCCGACCTTACCTGCGACTGCGACGGCAAACTGGACAGTTTTATAGTCGGCGGACAACAGCGCACTACCCTGCCGCTACACCAGCCTCTCCCTGACGAAGCCTACTACCTGGGCGTATTCATGATGGGAGCGTATCAAGAAACACTGGGGGATATTCACAATCTGTTCGGCGACACACATATTGTCAGTGTGAGAATCAATGACGACGGCAGCTTTGCCATACAACAGGAGATCGACGGCGACAGCGTCGCCGATGTGCTGCACAGCGTCCATTATGACGCACGCCAGATGGTGGCACAGATGCGCACCTTTGCCGAGCAGCAGGTACGCAGCGGTCACATTACTGTTGCCCAACGCAGACAGATGTTGGAGCAGTTCTGCTCCTGCCTGAACGACTACACCTACTACCGCACCACAATTTGAGATTAAGCCATGCTGTTGGCAATTTCGTCCGCCCATTCCACCGCCTGGCGATAGGCCAGTGCCAACTCACCAGCAGAAGAACAGTGGCTATCGAGCTCCGCCCAATTTGCCTGTTCGTATTCCTGCACACAGCGCAGCATCTGTCCCCGTGTCCCCGCACCATTTAGCAGGGCATCATTAATTTCCGGCGACAACGGCAAACCGTTCAAAATCTGCTCCATGGGAGCATCGAGAAGGCTTTCCAGCAACGAAAACAGGCCAACGGTAAAATAACTGGTTTCATCCGGCAAATTATGCTGCTGCGCCAACAGCTCACACATTTTGCCGCGAATAAGCGCCATGGTCATCAGTTCATCCGGCTTATCGCTCACGCTGCCCATCATCAGCACACTGGCCCAAGTGCGGATATGTTGCAGCCCTACCCGTACCACAGCGTGTTTTATCGACGTAACTTCACTGATGAGGTTATAGTAACTGGAATTAACCTGGCGCAACAGTTTTACACTCAGATTGACATCCTGCTGGATAATTTCCTCCACCCGTTCCATACTCACATCGGGGTTCTGCAGCTCAGCCAGCAGACGCAGCATGGACACACGAGCCGGAGGTAATTTTTTGCCGGTAACCACAATGGGTTTACTAAAAAAATAACCTTGAAAATAATCAAAACC
>JAMOOS010000089.1 GCA_027065245.1 Desulfuromonadaceae bacterium
GCTGTCCCGATGTTTGCGGGCTACGTAAGCGCCACCGTTCCATAGACCGCAAATGCCTGATGTAGGGGCGGGTCCCCGTGCCCGCCCTTGCACGGGGACAGTCCCGGTTTTGCTGCGTAGGCAGTCCCGGTTTTGCCGTGATTTAACAAAAAGATACAAGCGGAGACTCTGTCATGGAAAATGTAGCCGACAACCTGAAGCGGATAAACGAGCGGATAGCCGCCGCCTGCGCCCGCTGCGGCCGCGACCCGGCCACGGTAGAACTGGTGGCGGTGTCAAAAAAGAAACCGGCCAGCCTCATCAGCGCCGCTGCCGCCGCCGGGCAACGTCTGTTCGGCGAAAACTACGTTCAGGAGTTCTGCGCCAAATACGACGAACTGGATCCATCCCTGCGCTGGCACTTTATCGGCGCTTTGCAAAGCAACAAAGTCAAATATCTGCGCGGCAAAACCGAGCTGATTCATACGCTGGACCGGCTGTCCCTGGCGCAGGAGATCGAGCGCCAGTGGCGCAAGATCGACGCCGTAGCAGAAGTTCTGGTGCAGGTAAATATCGCCGCCGAGCCCACCAAGGCCGGAGTAGCACCGGAACAACTTTCCGAGCTGGTGGAACAGGTGGCAGCCCTGCCCCATGTACGCGTGCGCGGCCTGATGACCCTGCCGCCGCCGGGCGACAGCGCCGAGGACAGCCGCCGCTGGTTCGCGCACCTGCGCCAACTGGCCGCCGACATTACCGCCCGCGCTGTTGCCAACGTGGAGATGCGCCATTTGTCCATGGGGATGAGCAACGATTTTGAGGTAGCCATAGAAGAAGGTGCCACCCTGGTGCGCGTCGGCAGCGCCATCTTCGGCGCACGGGATTAGGCCATGGCGATTGAGGCGTTTTTATTTGACCTTGATGGCACCCTGGTCGATTCTTCCCGCGACCTGGCCGCCGCCGTCAACCGTTTACGCCGCCACCTTGACCTGCCGGAACTGCCTGCCGCCACGGTACTTGGCTATGTCGGCGACGGCGCCACCAACCTGCTGCGCCGCGCTCTGCCCGCCGGAATGTTCAACCAGCGGATATTGCAGCAGTTCATGGATATTTACGCCGCTGATATTTGCGTATACAGCTATATCTACCCCGGTGTGGAGAATTTTCTGCAGCGCCACTATCACAAACCGCTGGCAGTGGTCAGCAACAAGCCGCTGCGGCTGGCCGAGGCGCTGCTGGAAGCGCTGAAACTACGCCATTATTTTACTGTCGTGGTCGGTGGCGACAGTCTGCCACATAAAAAACCGCATCCGGCGCCGCTGCTGTACGCTGCTGACACCATTAACGTAGTGGCGGGCAACTGTGTCATGATCGGCGATCATCACACCGATCTGCGCGGCGCGGCCGCCGCCGGTTGCCCCAGTTGCTTCTGCCGTTACGGCTTTGGCGTCAGCGACGGCGTTGCCGCCACCTGGCAGGTGGACAGCGCCGACGAACTGGAAAAGTTGTTCCCATGACCAACACCGACAACGCCCCGCCACTGACCGGCTGGCAGATTACCCTGTTTTTTGTCCCGCTGCTGCTCAACGTGCAGTTGATGAGTGTCTCGCACACCATCATCAACGCCGCTCTGGCACGGGTGGATAACTACATCATCGCTTTGGCGTCATTTTCGGTGGCCATGGTGGTTCATCTGCTGTTTGCCTCGCCATCGTACCAGAACCACACCATCACCATCGCCATCGTCCGCGGACGTAAATCCCTGCGCGGCATGGTTGTCTGCGTTTTGCTCATCGCCACTTATGTGTCGATAATGCTGAACATTATCGCCTACACATCCCTGGGCAACATGTTTCTGCAACATATTCTCGGCGTCAGTGCCGAAGTGGCCGCCGGAGCGCAGCGCACCCTTACCCTGCTGGCGCTGCTGCCGTTTGTCACCGGCTTTCGCGGTCTGTTTCAGGGGCTGGTAATCCGCGCCCGCCACACCAATCTGGTGTCGCTGGCCACCGGCGTGCGCGTGGTGGCGCTGCTCGGCTGGCTGTATGTGGGCAAGCGCTGGTTTCACGGCCCGGAGCTGGGCGCCTTTGCGTTGCTGCTGTGTATCGTCATCGAAACCGCACTAATGGGCTTTTTCGCCTGGCGCTGCCATATCCCTTTTGACGGCGACACCATTCCGGCCGGAGGCGAAAAGGGCACCATGCAGATCCTCCGCTTCGCTCTGCCGGTGGCGTTCTCTTCCGGTTTGCAGCAGACCATTCCGGTGGTGATCAGCGCCATTATCAGCCGCCTGCCCGACGCCAACATCGCCCTGGCGGCTTTTGGCGTTATCCGCGCCCTGCTGTTTATGCTCGCCGGGCCCATGCGCAACCTGCAGCAGGTATACCTCACTTTGGTCAACAGCGCCGCCGACTACCGCGCCGTAGTACGTTTTTACTGGTACACCAGCTTGATCATGGGGATACTCACCCTCCTTATCGCCCTGCCCGGCAACGAGCTGGTGTTCGGCGGCATCTTCGATCTTAAGGCCGATATGCGCAACTATATTGTATTGCCGTTGTGCCTGTGCGCCCTGTTCCCCGTCGCTTACGGCGGCACCAATCTGCTGCGCGCCGGTTTTACCGCCCACCACCGCACCACAGTGCTGGGCCAGGCCACCACGGTAAAGTTTGCCTATCTACTGCTGTGCTGGCTGCTTTCCCTGGCCGTTCCGGTAGCCATTCCCGGTATTCTACTGGCCATTTTTCTGCTGATCAGCGCCGAAATAGCCGAGGGCTGCTTTTTACGCTATAAGCGTGGCCGCCTTATACCTACAGAACGCTATTAGTCATCGCCAAGGTTTTGCCACCGATTGAAGGAAAGCCGCC
>JAMOOS010000090.1 GCA_027065245.1 Desulfuromonadaceae bacterium
TGGCCGCACCAATCCGGCGGCATACAGCGATACGTGCAGACCGTTCACCGCCATCAGGTAGCGGTTGGAATGGCCCCAGCTACGCCGCAATATCGGCGCCACCTCCAGACGAGTACGCACCAGCGGCGACAACTGCGCCCGCAGCCGTCTATAGGCAGCGTTATAACGAGCCACCCGATGATAAGCCCTGAACAGCGGCTGTCCCTGTTCCAGCGGCCAGATATGCAAGGACAGATAATTGGCCGAGAGTACAGCCAGCGGAATGGCTACCAGCATGGCGCCACGGCCACAGTATTTGACCAGCAACGCCAATGCCCCACCGAGAAAAAACGCCGCCAGCACCCGCAGCCACGTTCCCTGCATGGTCAGATGGGGCACCGCCATGGCAAAAAACGCGCCCCCGGTCAGCAGCAGGGTAAACAGGACAAACTTCAGCAGGGTCGTCATCAGGTACACCCAGCCGGGCCGCCATTACTCATGGCAACTGCCCAGATGAGCACCAGGCACCAGATAGTTGACTACATAATCGCGCACGGCATCCTGGAGCGAACATGGCGGTGTGGCATAACCGGTCGCCGCCAGTTTACGGATATCGGAACAGGTGTAATACTGGTATTTATCCTTCAAATGCTCCGGCATATCGACATACTCGATCTGTTCCGGTCGATTCAAAGCGGCAAATATGGCCGCTGCCAGCTCGTTCCAGCTATGGGCACGCGAACTGCCGATGTTGTAGATGCCGTTGATATGTGGCTGTTCGAGAAAATAGCCGATCATACGCACCACATCCTTTACATAGACAAAATCGCGCTGCTGCTCGCCATCGGCGTAATCACTGCGATACGACTTGAACAGGCCGATTTTGCCAGTGGCGATAATCTGTTCGTAAGCCTTGATAACCAGAGAACGCATGTCACCTTTGTGATACTCGTTGGGCCCAAACACGTTAAAAAACTTCAGGCCGGCAATTTTATCAAGCAACCGATGACGCTGCGCCCATAAATCGAACATCTGCTTGGAATAACCATACATGTTCAGGGGGCGTAACGTCGCCAGTTGCGTCTCGTCATCGCAGAAACCATTGGCACCGTCGCCATAGGTCGCGGCACTGGAAGCGTAGATAAAACGGGCACCGCATTCCAACGCGAACCGGCACACATCCTTGCTGTAGGCAAAATTGTTATGTACCAGATAGCGGGCATCGCTTTCAGTAGTTGAAGAACAGGCACCAAGATGGATTATCGCCTCCAGTCCATCAGCGGCAAGACCGAGATGAGCGTGCAGTTGCCCCTCACGCACCAGCCGGATAAAATCGTCCTTTTCCAGATAATCGTCATAGGCCAGCGGCACCAGGTTCTGCCACTTTTCGCTGCTGCCAAGAGCATCGACAATGACAATATCGCTACGACCTATGCTATTGAGATACCACACCATGGCGCTGCCGATAAAACCGGCGCCACCGGTAACAATAATCATGAAAAACCACCTTTCTCTGGCGTTGCCTGATATGACAACGGCGCAACGCAACCGACAGAGCTGCGACCACAAAGAACAATGCCAAAGAGTCTACCATCATCATCGGCTCAATAGCAAACTGCTGTCACCGGTCCGTTTCAGCAGCACAGAACACTATTTTTTAGTATAAATAAAACACTTTCTCCAGCGCCAGCACCACCAGCAACAAACAGGTCACCATAGGCGGCGCGCCCGTAACAACCGGCGTGACAACTGAGACAGGCCGTTAGCGCTTCCATCCCACTCGCCAAAATTAAACTTGACAACCTTCCGCCATGAAGCCTATCTTGCTTTTTATCATCGCTAAAATATTCCTCTGGCTGCGTCTTTCATTAGCCAAGCAGCATAAACCAGATGAAACACGACCACAAAAATTTTATCGACATTAAAAATGAAAGGATCTGCCTGATGGCCAAAAAACGTGACGCCCTTGAATACCACAGTATGGGGCGCAAGGGAAAAATCGAAGTTATCGCTACCAAACCGTGCGACACCAGTCGCGACCTCTCCTTGGCATACAGCCCCGGCGTGGCCGAGCCGTGCCTGGAAATTGAAAAGAACCCCATGGACGCCTACCAGTACACCGCCAAGGGTAACCTGGTGGCGGTAGTATCAAACGGCAGCGCTGTTTTGGGGCTGGGCAATATCGGCGCACTGGCAGGCAAACCGGTCATGGAAGGTAAAGGAGTTTTGTTCAAGCGCTTTGCCGATGTGGACGTATTTGACATTGAGCTGGACACCGCAGATCCCGACGAAATCATCAACACAGTAAAGCTGCTTGAACCTACTTTTGGCGGTATCAACTTAGAGGACATCAAGGCTCCTGAGTGTTTCTATATCGAAGAGAAGCTCAAGGAGATAATGAATATCCCGGTATTCCACGACGATCAGCACGGTACCGCCATTATCGCCAATGCCGGCTTGATAAACGCTCTGGAGATCACCGGCAAAGATATCAGCAAGGTCAAGATTGTCGTCAATGGTGCCGGTGCCGCCGGTATCGCCTGTGCCAAGATGGCGCTTACCCTGGGGGCGAAACTGGAAAACATGATCGTCTGCGACAGCAAAGGGGTCATCTACAAGGGGCGCAAGGAGGGAATGAACGAGTACAAGGAACGCCTGGCCACCGAACTGCCGATACGCACTTTGGCAGAAGCCATGGTCGATGCCGATGTATTCTTCGGCGTCTCGGCCAAGGATATCCTCACCGACGAGATGGTAGCCAGCATGGCCAAGGATCCCATCATCTTCGCCATGGCTAATCCTGACCCGGAGATTCTGCCTACCCGCGCCTTGAAAGTGCGCGACGATATCATCATGGGCACCGGTCGCAGCGATTTCCCCAATCAGGTAAACAATGTACTGTGTTTTCCGTTCCTGTTCCGTGGCACCCTGGATACCCACGCCACCGCCATCAACGACGAGATGAAAATGGCGGCGGTAAAAGCATTGGCAAATCTGGCTAAAGAGGATGTGCCGGATTCGGTCATCAAGGCCTACGGCAACACCAAGTTCTCTTTCGGTCGTGACTACATTATTCCCAAGCCCTTTGACCCGCGCGTGTTGCTGCATGTAGCGCCAGCGGTGGCCAAGGCCGCCATCGACAGTGGCGTTGCCACCCGCGATATTGGTGATCTGGACAAATATCGCGAATCTCTCGAAGCGTTGCAGGGCCGTTCCAAAGAGATCATGCGCACCCTTATCAACAAGGCCAAGTCACAACGCAAGCGCATCGTTTTCCCCGAAGGCGACGACGAGCGCATCCTGCGTGCTGCGCAGATACTGGTAGATGAAAAGATCGCCATCCCTATTCTGCTCGGCCATGAAGATAAGATTAAAAACAAAATCAGGGAACTTGGTCTCGATCTGCACGGCGTGCAGATTATCGACACCAAGGACAGCCCCAAACACCGCGAATACACCAAGGAACTGTTCCGCCTGCGCCAGCGCAAAGGGGTTACCGAAGCCGAGGCCAGCCGTACCATCTGCCGCGAGCGCAACTACTACGGCGCCATGATGGTGCACATGGGCGACGCCGACACCATGCTCTCCGGTGTCAACCACCATTATCCGGAAACCATCCGCCCGGCACTGGAAATCATCGGCAAGCAAGAATCGGTAAGCGGCGTACACGGCCTGTATATGCTGGTATTCAAAACCAAGGTAATATTCTGCGCCGATACCACAGTGTGTATCGAACCCAGCGCCGAGGAACTGGCGGAAACCGCGATTCTGGCTGCCGCCAAGGCGCGCCAGTTTGATGTCGACCCCAAGGTGGCCATGCTCTCCTTTGCCAACTACGGCAGCGCTATCCACCCCCTCACTTTGAAGATGAAAAAAGCTACCGAGCTGGTCAAACAGTGGGCTCCCGATCTGGTGGTAGACGGCGAGGTACAAGCCAACGTCGCCCTGGATCCGGAACTGTCACAGAAGCAGTATCCGTTCTCGCAGATCAAGGGCAACGCCAATGTATTGATCTTCCCCGATCTCAATGCCGGCAACATCGCCTACAAACTGCTGAGTAAGCTCGGCGGCGCCGAAGCGGTAGGCCCTGTTTTGATGGGGATGAAAAAACCGGTACACGTATTGCAGCGTGGTGACGAAGTCAATGACATTGTCAACATGGCCGCAGTGGCGGTAGTAGACGCCCAGGACGCCGAAGAGGCGGATAACGACTGCTAAACCAGCAGACGTGGACTTTTATTGAAAAAATGCGGCGCCGGGGCAACACCCCAGGCGCCGCATTTTTGTGAAACTGTTTATTGTACCTTACGCCGGTAACACTTTCTTCCACGGATAGATGTCTACCGATGAGAACAGCCCAGCCAGCGCATACGGATCGTTGGCGGCAAACTGCTGCGCTGCCGCCATATCGGCGCAATCGAGAATAATTACCGAACCATTCATATTACCCTCAGTATCCAGCGTTGGCCCGGCTGCAAACAGGCCATCAGCAAAGCTCTGCAGATATTCTACATGGCGCGGGCGCACCTCCATGCGTAAATCAAGATGGTTTTCCTTGTCTCTACAATTGATCACATATAACATGTTACTTGGCTCCTTAAAATACAGTTATCGCTTACGTTTTAATCTGCAATTGCCGCAACTGCAGCGGATTATGAGCGCAAACAGTTTAATCTGCAAGCACTGTTTTACCGGGAGAACTCCATGCTGTCTGGCATCAGAATCAAATTAGTAGTAACTATCTGCCTGCTGTTTCTGGCTCTGTTCGCCATACAGTTTTACTCGGTTATTACCTACCTGGAACAAAAAAACCTAGAGACAGCAACTATCGATCTGTCCCAGCGTGCCATCAGTATGGCGCGGGCCGTAGATGAAAAGCTGCGCCGCGCCCACAACGCCCTGACAGCGGTGGCTGCCGTCTGTCCTTACCAGGAAGACGACATCGACGCCATGCAGCGGTGGATAAACGATCGCGTCGGCATCGCCCAGATTTTTGACAACGGCATTTTCCTGTTCAGTGCCAACGGCAAACTGCTGGTGGAACGACCATTTCTGCCCGGACGCCGTGGCCGCAGCTACGCCTTCTGCAGTTATTATCAACAGACAGTCGCCAGCAAACAGCCGTATATAAACACCCCGTACGCCTCTTCCAAAACCGGCCACCCGGCGATAATGATGACCGCACCAATTTTTGACACCCACCACCACATGCTTGGTATTCTCGGTGGCAGTCTCGATCTGCTCAGCCACAATTTTCTCGCCAACATCACCCAGGAACGGCTTGGTCAACACGGCTATTTTTTCATTGCCGATCTGAAACGCACCATCATCCTGCATCCAGATAAACACCGGATACTCCAGCATGATGTTTCCCCCGGAGCCGACGTTCTGTTCGACAAAGCCATGAACGGTTTTGAAGGAACTGCCACCACAACCACCTCGCACGGCATAGCCATGCTCACATCGTTTGTAAAAATACCGACCACCAACTGGATTCTCGGCGCCAACCGGCCCATGGATGAGATTTACGCCACCGCCAACCAGATCAGACATACCATGTGGCTGCTGATTGGTGGTTCTACCATGTTGGTGCTGCTGGTGATGCTGATCATGTTGCGCCGCACCCTGAATCCACTGCTTCAACTCGCGACCCATATCCGGCATATGGAGCACAATCAAGGACAGGCACGCTTTTTCAACTACAAACGCAACGATGAAATCAGCTATCTGGCCAGGGCGCTCAACAACATGATAGCCAACAACGATACCATCATGCAAAAGCTAAAAATCCTTGCCGCTCGCGACCCGCTCACCAATCTCTACAACCGGCGTATGTTTATGGAGTTTGCCCACAAAGCACTGGAACAGACGCGGCGCAAACACGGCAATCTATGCCTGTTGATGCTCGATCTGGATCATTTCAAACGGGTGAACGACACCTACGGTCATATGGCCGGCGACAAAGTTCTGCAGGATATAGCTGGAATCATCAGCACCACCATGCGCACTGTCGATATCTGCAGTCGCTATGGCGGTGAGGAGTTCTGCGCCCTGATGCTGGACACAACCGCTGAAGAAGCGCTGGAGACGGCCAGTCGTTTGCGCGCCACCATTGAGCAAACCACCATTCGCCTGCCGACCACCGATCAGGACGAGCCCGCAAATATCAGCATAACCGCCAGCATCGGTGTGGCCAAGTGGCTCGAGGACTGGAATGTCGATCAGTTAATCGCACAAGCTGATAAAGCTCTGTACCAAGCCAAAGCCGATGGCCGCAACAAGGTTGTCGCCATATCAGACCAACATCAATAACGCCAAGAAGGTTCTCAAAAACGGCAAAACGTGATACCACTATGCATCTCACCGTGACAACACCGACTTCAGGAGATGGCTGATAATGAATTTTACCAAGATAGGCCTGCAGGTTCCCCGTATTCTCTTGCCAAAGGACGGCACCGACATGCACCGCTGGGCGGTTATAGCCTGCGACCAGCACACATCCGATCGAGAATACTGGCGTAAACTGGATGAATATACCGGCGATGCCATCTCCACCCTGCGCCTGATTTTTCCTGAGGTGTACCTCAACGATGACGACGCCGACGAACGCATTGCCGCCATCAACGCCACCATGAAACGCTATCTGGATGACGGCAGTCTGGTTGAACACCAGCCCGGTTTTATTCTGGTAGATCGGCAAACCGCCCACGTGCCGTCACGCAAGGGGCTGATGGTAGCTCTCGATCTGGAGCAGTACGACTTCAGCGCCGGTGCCACTACCCTTATTCGCGCCAGCGAAGGCACTATTCTCGACCGCCTGCCGCCGCGTATCAAGGTACGCCGCGATGCCCCCATCGAGCTGCCGCACATCATGGTACTCATCGACGACCCGGAGCGCACCGTTATCGAGCCACTGTTTGACCAACAACTGCAGTGCGCCTACGATTTTGATCTGGCTGCCGGTGGCGGCCACATCCGCGGCTGGCACGTGGACAGCGAGAATCTCATCAGCCAGGTGGTTGAAGCGTTGAGCGCCCTGGCCGACCCGCAGCGCTACCGGGAGAAATACCACACCGATGAAGTTATGCTGTACGCCATGGGTGACGGCAACCACTCTTTTGCCACCGCCAAACAAATATGGGAACAGCTCAAGCGGGACGCCAGTGACAAGGACGCCATCATGAACCACCCGGCCCGCTACGCCCTGGTAGAACTGGTAAACGTCCACGACGACGGCCTGGAGTTCGATGCCATCCACCGGGTTTTGTTCAATGTGGATACAGAGCGCTTGTTGCCGCTGATGGAAGCATATTTTGCCGAACGCGGCACGCCGTTCACGTTCACGCCCTGCCCCGACTACACCACTGCCAGTGGCGCTATAGTCTGTAACGACGAGCAACACAGCTTTCCCGCTCAGATCGGCGGCACCTTTGGCGTCTGTACCATTAAACAACCGGAGTACACCATCGACGTCGCCACTCTGCAGGGTTTTATCGACCACTACCTGCAGGAACACCCGCAGGTGGAGATAGACTACATCCACGGCGTGGATACCGTCACCAACCTGGCCAAACAACCGGGCAACGTCGGCTTCTATCTCAGCGTCATGTCCAAGCACGATCTGTTCCGCACCATAATCCACGATGGTGCCCTGCCGCGCAAATCGTTCTCCATGGGCAACGCCGACGAAAAACGCTTTTACCTCGAATGTCGACGGATAAAGTAGCTGCATCATGAAGCGCCGTCTACCTGCCGATGCCGATGTTGACAACACCGCCACCTGGGCACGCTATACCCCACGGCTGTGTAACAGTTGTCGCGCCGTATGCTGTACGCTGGCGGTGGAGGTACGCGCCGCAGATTTAGTCAACATGGGGATAATAAGCGAATTTGAACAACAGGAAGCGGGAAGAAAACTGGCCGATCGGCTGAAAAAAGCGGGGATAATCTCCCATTACCATCACAAAAAAGGGCTGTACACCATAAGCCGCAAGGTCAACGGCGACTGCCGCTATCTCGACAGCACCACCCGCCGCTGCACTATCTATTCACAACGGCCGACCACCTGCCGCAACCACCCCGATATCGGCCCGCGCCCCGGCTACTGCCCATATCAACAGCAGCGCTAAAGGTTATCAATATGAGATATGAAGAGTTGCAGCAGGCGCTGGAGCAGTTTTCCCTGTATGGCAAGTGTAGCCTTGAGCAGATAAAGCTGCGCCATAAACAACTGGTAAAGGAACACCATCCCGACAAAAGCGGCAGCGATAACCAGCGTATCCGCGAAATAAACGCCGCTTACGCCCTGTTGCTGGAATACTGCTCCCACTACCGTTTTACTTTTTCCCGCGATGAGTTCCTGCGTCAATATCCAGAGGAGCGGCTGCGCGAACAGTTTGCCGACGATCCGGTATGGGGCGGTGGAAAGAACAGCTAACCGGCGCGCAGAATCATGCGGATACCGACAAAAATCAGCAACAGAGCAAAAATTCTTATCATCCGCCGCTGGGAAAAACGCCCGGCCAGACTCACGCCAATGCGCGAACCAAGCAGGGCAAACGGCACCACCATCAACACCGCTGGCAGAAACACGTAGCCGCAAAAACCATTTTTAAGCGCCAGTTCCCCCCAGCCAAGGAAAACATAGGAACAGGTGCCCATCAGCGACGACACAATAATCAGGGCGCTGGAGTTACCCACCGCCAGATGCATGGGAAAACGCAGCAACAGCACCATAAGCGGCACCGCGATAACCCCACCGCCAATGCCGAAAAACGAGGAAAACAAGCCGCCGACAAAGCCGGTAAACAGCAGCAGACCACTGCCCTCGCGGCGCTCGCCATGCGCCTCTGGCTGTTTGCCCAGGAGCAATTTTGCCGCCACCGCCAGTTGCATAACACCAAAGGCCATTTTTAGCACCCCACCGCTGAGCAGCGATGCTATCCACGCTCCGGATACGGCGCCGATAACCGCCCCAATCGCCAGAAACAACACATGGCGACGGCAAACATTGCCCAGTTTATTATGCCCCCAGGTATTGCTTACAGCGGTAGGAATAATAGTAGCCAGGCTGGTGGCAAAAGCACTGTGCACCACCACCTGAGCGTCGATGCCAATGAGCTGAAAGCTCCACAGAAACAGCGGCACCAGAATCACACCGCCGCCAATACCCAGCAATCCAGCCGCAGCGCCGGCACCAGTACCCAGTACAGCGAAACCAATCAGGGTCGGCAAGGTCAGCAACTCCACGACGCACCTCTAATTAACAATTTTGCAAACATTCTATTTCTCCACATACATAAAATAGCTTTTACAACCGTCAGCGCGCTAGTGTAGCATGGCGACAAAACGGTTGATACATTCTCTGTTTACACTTAACAAAATTAAAGTAACCGATGAGCACACCAGATCGCCATTATCACAGCAAAAATATCCCCGCAAGCGGGTACAATCGACTGGAGCTGATCATCAAGGTTCGTTGGCTGTCGCTACTTCTCATTGTCGGCTATACTTTCCTGGCCAGCGCGTATCTGTATATAACCGATGCAACACCTAGACTGTCGCAACTGCAGATGTGGAGTATGGTGGGAATTTTCTGCGCTGTCGGCCTGTATAATGTCCTGCTGCAACTCGTCAGCGCCCGCCACGAGTCCAACACCACTTTCGGCCGCACCCAGATCATCCTCGATTTGCTGGTAACCACGGCACTGGTGCATCTTACCGGCGGCGGTTCCAGTTGGTTGTGGCCCATGTACCTGGTCATTGCCATAGAATCGGCATTTTTGCCCAATTACCGCTACCTCATGGCACTTACCGGCATACTCAGCAGCATACTGTTCGGCACTACCCTGCTGGCAGAGTACCACCATGTGCTGCCGGGACTGGTACTAAACATTTTCGGTACCCACAGCAGCCACTGCGCCCCCTACCTGTGGCTATTGTGGTTGTGGGTTACATTTCTCAACATCACCGCCCTGTTCATCGGCCACTTTGCCAAGCAGATGCTGGAGGCAGAAGCACGTGAGCTGAGCAATCGCGAGCAGCGGCTGCAGCGTTTTATGGAGACCGCGCAGGATCTCATCATCTCTTTTGATGATCAAGGGGTTATCCAATACCTCAACCGCGCTGTAATCGACCGCCTTAAAATCAACGCTCTGTCGCCTCGGCTGAAGATCAGCGAATTATTCATAGAAGAAGACCGCCAGCGCTGGAAAAACAAGACCTGCCGTCTCGGCAGCGGTGAGCAGTTCCGCTCAGCCATCTTCCGTTTGAACACCCAAGATGGCGACACTGTCCACGTTGAATGCCATATCGGCAGCGATACCAGCGGCAAGCAACCGTTGCACTGGATGATCTGCCGCGACCTGACCGAAAAACTGGCCAACGAACAGCGCCTGCGCGAAATCGCCGATAACGATCAGCTCACCGGCTTACTCAATCGCAATTGTTACGTCTCCCACGCTCAGCAGGCAACCATGCTGGCACGCCGTGCCCGCCAGCACCTGGCTGTGGCACTTATCGCCATCGATCATCTGCGCGTCATCAACGATACTCTGGGCAACCACCGTGGTGATACTCTGCTGCGTCACTTTGCCAAACGGCTGCAGGATTCAGTACGCGAAACCGATATTGTCGGTCGCCTGGCCGGCAACCAGTTTGCCATCATGCTGGTAAACATTGACAACCGCGAAGCCGTACAACTGGTGGTTGACAAAATAAGTAAACGCCTGACAGCCCCCCTCAACATCGACAATAACGAACTGTTTATAACTGCCAGCATCGGCCTGTCACTATATCCCCGGGACGGCAGCGACATCGAAGAGCTACTTAAAAAAGCTGGCAGCGCTCTGCTCAGCGTCAAAACCCGCGGCGGCAACAACTCGGCTTTCTACTCCATTGAGATGGATACTGATATCAGTAACCGCCTGGAGATGATCAACGGCCTGCACCGCTCCATGGACAATAACGAACTGCAATTACTCTATCAGCCCAAGGTAAACATCGCCACCGGCCGCTTCGACTCGGTGGAAGCACTGCTGCGCTGGAGCCACCCGGTACTGGGGCGGGTAACGCCCAGTGATTTTATCCCCATGGCGGAAGAATCGGGCATCATCGGCGACCTGACCAAGTGGGTTCTGCGCCGCGCCTGCACCCAGAGCAAGCAGTGGCAGGAGATGGGGCTGCCACCAATTCGCATTGCGGTCAATATCTCCGGCCATCAACTCCAAAGCAAGGATCTGATCACCTACCTGCGCAACATCCTGTCTGAAACCGGCCTTGACCCGCAATTTCTTGAAATAGAAGTAACCGAATCGGTATTGATGCAAAATCCCGATGCGGCCGCCAGCGTCCTTAGGGAGATGCACAGACTGGGATTGCATCTGGCCATTGATGATTTCGGTACCGGGTATTCATCCCTGGCGTATCTGAAAAAGTTCCCCATCAACTCTTTAAAAATCGACCGCTCCTTTATTCAGGATATTGAACAAAGCGAAAAATACGCCTCTATCACCGCATCTATCATTGAGATGGGGAAAGTTCTCAAACTGAACATTATAGCCGAAGGGGTAGAAACACTGGGACAGATGGCGTTTTTAAAAGAGCATGGCTGCGATGAAGTCCAAGGCTACCTCTACAGCAAACCAGTTACCGCCGAAGAAATTGTCGCCCTGCAGGACAATCTTAAAGACCAGACCCATCCCATATCCAGGCAGGCAGGATGAATACGCCATAACAGCCAGAACATAAAAAAAGACCGACGCCTACGCATCGGTCTTTTGTATTTGTGGAGGCCCCGCCCAGATTCGAACTGGGGATAAAGGCTTTGCAGGCCTCTGCCTTACCACTTGGCGACGGGGCCATGAAGCACCTAAAATTTACTCGTCCCTCAAGGCTCGCTAGTGATAACAAATCACCTTTGCAACTGTCAAGCTAAAAGTGGTGCAATCACTCATTGTTAAGCCGCTGCTGTACCGACCGCAGCTTGCGCTCCATGGTATGTTCGCAATCACGCCGGTCGTCAATTTTTATCAGGGTAGAAACCCGCTGTGCCCCGGCGTTAAACGGTGATTCATGCATCTTGCGCACCAGGGCAAAAATATCGTCCAACTCCCCTTCAAGAATGGTTCCCATGGGGGTAAGCTGGTACTTAAGGCCGGACTCCTTTACCAGTTGCACGCATCCGGCAACAAACTTCGACAATCCACCACTGCCCTCACCCAGCGGTGTACAACTGATCTGCACAACAGCCATATTTACTCCTCCATTTGTATGTTCGCAGTCTCCGGCGGCAAATTGCCATCATTTTAAGAAATACTCGCCTATGCTGCAAACAAAAAAGCCCGGCGCTAACCGGGCTTTTTTGCTGCTACAGATAATCTTGCCGTTTACTTGTGATTGACCTTGTAATTGGCGCGCAGAGTATGCGCCAGTTCCTCAATTTCACCGAGATCCTTGGTCATCATGGCCCAGCCATACCAGTAGGCATAATCGGGATTGACGTGGAACTGCCCCTGGTAGGTGCGCATGCGATGCTTCATGTACATCTGGAACAGCACCTGCTCGATGTGCGACATGCCATCGATTTTAGCGCCGTTGGTGCGCATGAAATAGAGAAAATCGGGATAGGCAAAAGCGTATTCCGTCGGCTTTTTGAGGATGCCGTCTTTATACAGCGCGGCAACAATGCGAATCCCTTTTGCCAGCAGATGGTCGGCCTTGCGCAACATACTATCCCCCATCTCCAGCTGAGTGCGGGCGTATTTTTCCGAGTGGCATTTTTTACAGGTAGCAATCATCTTGTTGCGCTCTGTATCAAATGCTTCTTTGGTGGAACGGATCATATCCACCGACTGCACCAGTTTCAGACGCGGTGTCGGCTCGCCGGTAAAGGGATTGAGTACCCCCATGGCCTTGAGAATAGTAATCTGATCGGCTTTCCACTGCGGATCTTCCGGCAAAGGCAGCCGCACACCGAAAAAGCCCCAGGCGGTGTGGTTACTGTGGTTACCGTCGGGCAGATGGCATTGCTGACAGGTGGGTGCCTTGGCATCCGTGGGCAGACGACCTGCTTCGCGGGCAAACCAACGTGTACCATGCTTGGCGCTGCTCCACATCTCCCATTGGGGATGGTCATAGCCCATGTGGCACTGCTGGCAGGCGCGCGGATCCTGCGCCTCTTTTTTAGAGAAGCTGTGGCGGGTATGGCATTCGTCACAGGAGTTATTCTGGTAACGATACCCCTTGGCCCGCAGCTCTTTCTTCTGCGCTTCGGTCTTGATGCCCATATTGTGGCAGCCACCGCAGCCACGGCCACCTTCCATCAGCTCATCAGGTTCCACATGGGTGATGGGCATAGCGTTGAGCGAAGTCCAGCCGAAGTTATGCTTGCTGTGGGCAAACTGCTCAAATTGTTCCGCGTGACACTCCTGACACTTGTGCTCATCGGGCAATTTAGCTTTTGCCACATCCTTGGCGCTGGTATGAGCATCACCATGGCACTCGCTGCAGGTTACATCATTTTCAGCGTGGGCACTGACACGCCAATCCTGCACCTGTCCTGGGGTAATTTTGCTGTGACAGACAATACAGTTTTCTTCCGCCGCCCACAGGCTGCCAGCCGTCACCAAGCACAGCAACAGCGCCAACATCACATTACGCATAGATTTTCCTCCTCTAGTAAAAATAAAACAACTTTGGTCCACTTTGACATCAAAAAAAACCCGGCTGGGTTAACAACCGGGTCGGAATTTCTGGTGCCGAAGGGGAGACTCGAACTCCCACGCCCTAACGAGCACATGAACCTGAATCATGCGTGTCTACCAGATTCCACCACTTCGGCGCGAAGTGAGTGCTTTATAGCAAGGGTGCCGAGCAAATGCAAGCAAAAAAACAGCCGCGCTCAACAATGATTTTCTGTCGCCGGACGCACCTGAACAACCTGATATTCCTGCACCCTTACCAGTCCCGGCGGCGCTCCTTTTATCCGCTGCACCCGCCGCCCAACCGCCACCATCACCTCGACACTGGTATCACTACCGGCACGACTGTGGGCGGCGGCAATAGCAGCGGCAAAGTGAATATCTTCGGCAGCAACTTCGCCACCCGCGCATTTAATAACCACGTGGGCGCCAGGTATTTTGTGGGCATGCAGCCACAAGTCGGCGGGATGGAGCAGATGCCTGCTGATGTAGTCGTTGGTGCGGTTGTTGTTGCCCCAGATTACTTTCCAACCGCCGGGCGAAGTGCAACTGTTGACCAGTTTTTCCGCCCGCGTCATTCTGGTGCCGCTCTGGATGGCGCGTTGCGGGCGGTAATAACCGCTGTCCATCAATTCCTGGCGTATTATATCGGCATCGGCGGCACTTAGTGCCGGATCGGAAAGTTGCTGTTCAATCTGTTCCAGCCACGCCAGTTCGTTATTTGTCAACTGGCGCCGCCGCTGACAATGTTCTCTGCCGCGCTGTGCCTTGCGATACCGTTTGTAATATGCTTCGGCATTCTGCTGGGCAGTTTTACTGCTATCCAGTTCCAGACGGATGGTTGGCGCCGCGTCAGCGTAGTAATCGATTACATTTATGCCATCCATGCCCCGTTTTATCAGATGAAGATTGGCAAGGACAAGATCGCCGTACTCCTTGTCGCGGCGGCTGTTTTCGCACTGGCACAGTTGTTCGTCGATATTGCGCAAACGCCTGCGCAGCCGCTTCAGCCCTTTTTTAACCACTTTCAACAATTCGCCATCCAGCACCGTACCAGCCTGCCCACGCGCGTGCTGACGCGCCAGCCACGC
>JAMOOS010000091.1 GCA_027065245.1 Desulfuromonadaceae bacterium
CACGATGCTGTAGATGAGATACAGACCCTCAATAGTGAGCTGGAGCACAGGGTGGAAATGCGTACCGCCGAACTGCATGCCGCCCAGCGGGAGTGGAGTGCCGCCTTTGACGCCATCGATTGGCCGATTTTTATCCATGATGAGAACGGGTGCATTTTACGCTGCAATGCGGCCTACTGTCGGCTGGCCGGGTGCGACAGTGCGGCGGCACGCGGACAGCGTTACTGGCGCCTGTTCCCCAAAATGAACAATGCCCTGCCCAACTGCCTGGCAGAACAGCAGGAGGCTGATGTTCACGAGATGGATATCGTCATTGACGGGATAGTTTATAACTCGCGTGCCTTTATTATCACTGATGATGATGGCAACTACCTGTATTCAGTTCACCTTATGGAAGACGTGTCGGACAAGCGCCGGGTGCTGCAGGAACTGCGTGAAAGCGAGCAGCGCTTCCGCGCTGTTACCGACAGTATGGACGAGATTCTTATTCTACTCGATAAGGATTTCAATATCCAGTTACTCAACGGCGCTGCCATTCGGGCCTACAACGTCGACCCGGATAATTATCGTGGTCAGCGTTGCCACAAGATCTTCTGGCATTGCGATCATTTGTGTGAAGAGTGCCCCACCATGCAGGTGGTGCAGACACACCAGCCGACCAAGGCGTTGCGCCACTTCGCCGATGGACGAGTGCTGGATCGCACCATCTATCCCATCAAGAACACCCGTGGCGATATCACCAACTATGCCGTTATGGCTACCGATGTTACAGAGCGGGAAAATCTGATCAGTGATCTGCTGCGTTACAAAGAGATATTCTCTACTGATACTGATTTGGTTATCTATTACGATAACGACCATCGGTGTCTGCTGGCCAACAAGGTGGCAGCACGCTATCTGGGTTACAGCGTCGAAGAACTGGTGGGTATGCACGCGCGTGATATTGTTGGCGAGCGTTATCAGTTCTACGAGCCGCTGGTTAGGGAGATGTGTCGCACCCTGAAGCCGGTAACTATTACCCGGGAAGGTGTCGATTTTCGCGGTTGTGGTCGCCGTGATATAGAAATCACTTTTACCCCGTATTGCGCTGGTGATGGTGTTGTGATCTCTTTTGTAGTGCGCGTCCGCGATATTACCGAGCAACTGGCGCAGGAGCGGCGGTTGCGCCTGATGGCTCAAACGATTGAAGCGGCGCGGGAGGGGGTTATTATAGCCGATACCAACGGTAACATCGAACTGGTCAATCCGGCCTTCACTGTTATTACCGGTTATAGCGAACAGGAGGTATTGGGGAAGAATCCGCGTATGTTGCAGTCCGATCGCCACGACGATGACTATTACCGGCAGATGTGGGCTACACTGCTCGAGGATGGGCAGTGGCAAGGCGAGATCTGGAATAAGCGGAAAAACGGCGATATCTATCCGGAATGGCTAAGTATTACTGCCATAATCAGCGGTTCCGGCGTCAGTCATTATGTGGCGGTGTTTGCCGATCTCACCAGTCATAATGCCATGATGCAGAAGTTGGAACATCAGAGTCACCATCATCCTCTCACCCAGCTGCCCAACCGTTTGTTACTTAATGCCCGTCTTAACTTCGCCTTGCAGCAGGCCCAGCGCGAGCAGTATCAGGGCGCGGTGCTGTATGTAGATCTCGACGATTTCAAGAACATCAACGACAGTTTTGGTATCGATGCCGGTGATGATGTGTTGCGGGAGATTGGGCGGCGCCTGAGTGACAGTTGCCGCGAGGTCGATACCGTGGCGCATCTGGGGGGGGATGAGTTTGTGGTGGTACTCAACAAAATCAACGATGCCCACGCTGCCGTAGCGCAGGCGGTAAAATTGCTGACGCTGATCAAGCAACCCCTTCGGGTGGACATGTTGGAGATCGTTACCACCGCCTGCATCGGAATCTCGCTATTTCCGGATGATGGCGGCAGTAGCGAGGCGGTGCTCAAGCATGCCAACACCGCCAAGCACACTGCCAAAAAGCAGGGGCGCGATGGTTACTGCCTCTATTCCCCCGAACTTACCGCCAAATCCTTTGAGCGAGTGCTGATGGAGAACAATCTACGCCGGGCGTTGCGCAACGAAGAGTTTGTCTTGTTTTATCAGCCGCAGGTTGTTCTGACCGATGGCGCCATTATCGCCTGCGAGGCGCTGGTGCGCTGGCAAAGCCCCGATCGGGGTATGATAGCACCGGCGCAGTTTATTCCGCTGAGTGAAGAGACCGGCCTGATTGTGCCCATGGGGGAATGGATTTTACGTAGCGCCTGCAAACAATGGGTAGAATGGCGGCAGCAGGGGTTACAGCTGAAACGGGTTGCTGTCAATCTGTCCGGACGGCAGATCGAGCAGGACAGTTTGCCGTTGCTGGTAGAACAGATATTGAGTGAGACCGGGTGCCCGGCTACGGCGCTGGAGTTGGAGATCACCGAAAGCTTTATGATGCAGCGCCCTGAACATGCCATTGAAGTTCTGAGCCGCATCAGCGCTCTGGGTGTGGAACTGTCCATCGACGATTTTGGTACCGGCGTGTCGTCGCTGGCTTATCTCAAGCGTTTCCCGGTCAGCCGCCTCAAGATCGATCAGAGCTTTGTGCGTGATATTGGTACCAGTGAAGAAAGTGACGCCATTGTGCGTACTATTATTGCCATGGGTGAATGCCTGGGGCTGCGCGTTACCGCCGAGGGGATTGAAACTAGCGCCCAGCGTCAGTTTTTGCAGGATGTCGGCTGCGACGAGGCTCAGGGCTATTTGTTTAGTCGACCGTTGCCTGCCGTAGAAGTGGAAAAACTGCTTGCCCGCCGGTGAAGCAAAGCGATGGCCGGGAT
>JAMOOS010000092.1 GCA_027065245.1 Desulfuromonadaceae bacterium
GCCCAGGTACTTGCTGCGTCCGTAGAGATCGGTGGCATCGGCAAAATCGTCCTCCCGATAGTTACCGTCCCGACCGGAAAACACGCAGTCGGTACTCATGTGAATCAGGCGCGCCCCCACGGCGGCGCACAATTGCGCCAGCCGATGCGGCAGCAGGGCGTTGATCTCAAGGCTGATAATAGCATCCTGCGCCTGGCGGCGCTGCTTGACGATACCGATACAGTTTACCACCGCCTCAGGACGAAACGCCGCCAGCACCTCCACAAGGGCGTCGGCACGGCGCACATCGACGCCGAAAAAGCTGTTGGCCGCGCTGAACATTCCGTAATCGGCGTAGGCCGCTTCGTCACGCCGCAGAGTACAGCGCACCTCATGACGCTCGGCGTAGTCCCGCATCAGGCGGTGGCCAAGCATACCGTCGCCGCCGAGAATCAGAATGCGCATGGGCTCTCCCCTTTCAGTTCACGACGGATATAATCGAGGCCGAGCAGTTTTTCCTTGATCTGCGCCACATTGAGACGACGGGTATTGTGGGAATGGTAATCCTGCGCTTTGGATACCCGCTGCTCCCCTTCGACAAAATATTTGTTGTAGTTAAGATCGCGGTTATCGGCAGGGATGCGGTAGTAATCACCCAGATCCTCGGCGTAGGCCATCTCCTCGCGCGTCAGCAGGGTTTCGTACAGTTTTTCACCGTGGCGGGTGCCGATAACGCGTATGTCGTTGTCGGCGTCAAACAACTCCAGCAGCGCCGTAGCCAGATCGGCAATGGTGGATGCGGGCGCTTTCTGCACAAAGGTATCGCCCTGACGCCCGTGGTTGTAGGCGTACAATACCAGATCCACCGCGTCATCCAGCGACATGAGAAAACGGGTCATGTCGGGATCGGTAATACTCAGCGGCTGCCCCTGCTTTATCTGTTTTACAAACAGCGGAATCACCGAACCGCGCGACGCCATCACATTGCCGTAACGGGTACAGCACATGAGGGTTTTGTCGGCCCGAACAAAGCGCGATCTGGCCACTACCAGCTTTTCCATCATCGCTTTTGAAATCCCCATGGCGTTGATGGGATAAACCGCCTTGTCGGTGCTGAGGGCAATCACTTTTTCCACGCCGCAGGCAACGGCGGCATTGAGGACGTTCTCGGTACCGAGAACATTTGTTTTAACCGCCTCAAGCGGATAGAACTCGCACGACGGCACCTGTTTGAGCGCCGCCGCCTGAAACACATAGTCCACCCCGTCCATGGCGGGAAGAATACTGCCATAATCGCGCACGTTGCCGATGTAGAACTTTACTTTAGGATTGGCCAAGGCGATGCGCATATCCTCCTGCTTTTTCTCGTCGCGGCTGAATACGCGAATCTCGGCGATATCGCTGTCGAGAAACCGGCGCAGCACGGCGTTGCCAAAGGAACCGGTGCCGCCGGTAATGAGTATGGTTTTATCCTTGAACATAGGGTGTCTGTCTCCTGACGTTTATGTTGTCTGTAACAGGGCGGCGACAAAATCGGCCGCGCTCATCACAGTGCATGGCTGCTCGGCACGGGCGAGAAAACGCTCCACGGCACGGGCGATGGACAGCGGCGAATGGCAATCGAACGTCTGCTGCGGCTCACACACGTCGCGGACATAATCAAGCTCACCGGCCACAATCGGCACACCCAAATGACGTGCTTCGAGCAGGGGCAAACCAAACGATTCCAGCAGCGATGGATAGATGAGCGCCCGGCTGCGCCGCAGCAATTCGAGCAGTTCAGCGCGGCTTATATCGCCGCAGTTGGCCACGTTCAGTCCGGCAGCAGCGGCGTCGGCCAGCAACTCGGCGCGCAGGGCGGCATCACGCTCCCCCAGCGTCAGCAGCAGCGACGGTGTCAAACCACGCTGCTTCAGCAACCGCCACGCTTCGAGCAGCAGGCGATGGTTTTTATGTGCCATGCCATCGGCCACATAGATGAAATCGCGGTCAAAATCCCGCTGCCGGCGTCGGTTCAGCGCCAGAACGGCAGCGTCGGCAAAGGGCAGCACCGTCACCGCGCCGCTGGCAAACAGTCCGGCTGCGGCTTGCGCCATGGTCGCCGTCTGCACCACAACCCGATCCACATTGTTCCTGCCAAGCTTTAGCAGCAACCGTTTAACAGCGGCACGAGCGCCGCCACCGCCCTGCAACAGCAGACGGTTCTGCACAAACAGCAGTGTGCGCGCGCGCTGACGCAGCAACGGTGGCAGGCCGTGAAAACACAGCAGGACACTATCTTCATCCATCTCGGCACGCAGACGCCATTCTGCGTGCAGACGCGCTAAGAGATCCGGCGCTATCCAGCGTACCGGCACAGACAGGTGCGCAGGCAAATACGCTGCCGCCCGTTGATCCAGAATGGCCACACAGTTATCGCCACACTGCTCCAGCAAAGCGCGCAACAGCACCAAACCGCCGCCGCAATGAACACCGGGAGCATACAGCACCAGCCGTTTCACCGCCCGCCCTCGCCGCTGCCAATGGTCGCCAGCAGCGTTTCCACGCTGTGGCCGCGCTGGCGCAACAACCTGGCCAGTTCAACCTGCGCGGCGGCAATATCGCTGACAGCGGGGATAAAATCTCGCCCTCCTGCCGCTGTTGGTTTGCTGGCGCGCCGCGCCAGACGGACCAGGCTGGCAGCAGCGTAGCGACAAAACTCCATGCTGAAACGGCCATAACAGGCAACGCTGCTCAAACGGCGCGTGCGGCGATATTCATCCAGTGCGGCGCGGGTGGCGCTCCAGTAATCGCGGTGCTTCAGTGCGCAGGCAGCATACACAACAGGGTAGTTATATTCCTCCAGCAACGCCGGTTCCAGCTGCTCTAAGGTGGTATGCACCGCCTGCGCCCATACCGTTTCAACGCTGGCAAAGGCGGGAATCAGCTCCGGCCAGCGCAGGTTGCGAAACCGGCTGGTATGAGCATCGCCTGCGAGGGTGCCCTTGTGGGTTTTCATGGCGCTGCGACCGGTATTGCTTTTGCCGGAAGCGCCGGGCAGGGTTATCGGATAATCGATCTCCACATAATCGCCACACAGCGCCGCCACCGCCACGGCACCGGAAACATCGGGGCTGGAGCCATGGAAATAGGCGCCTGAGCGCTCTTTTATCTGTGTCATGATATCGCGCCGGACGATGCCGTGGTAGATCTTCGGCAAACCTTCGGTACCCAGAGCGGCCCGGTTGAGCGCCCTGACCAGGTTGCGCCTGCCGTTATGTCGGCTCACAGCGCCGAAATCGCGGCGCAGATACACCCGTCCGGCATGGGCTTTACCCAGATAGCGGGAACGGAAATCGGGCCAGGCGTAGTTGGCCGCCACCAGTGGCGACAGCGCCGTCACATTGTTGGCCTCCGCCCAGCGCACCGCCGCCATAATTTCCGTGGTAACGGTATCGTCGTCGCCGATAAGACACAGGTAGCGCCCGGTGGCCAGCGCCATGGCGGCATTGTGGTTCTCCGTCATGGACAGCGGTTCATCAATGCGGCGATACACCAGCCGTTTGTCGATGCTACCATCCAGACGGCGCGCCAAATCGTCGCCATCACTGGTATCGGTAACCACCAGTTGCAGTGCCGTTTCCGGCAACGACAAAATGCTGTTCACGGCGCTGATGGCGTATTCACAGCGGTTGTGCGTCGGCATCACTATCGACAGCAGCGGCTCAGACATAGACGGTATCTCCATTGTATTCAGCCATCACTTACGACACTCCACATACAGCGACAGTTCGGGGCAGGTGGAATCAAACAGCGGCAGCGATCGCAGCAGCGGACAGTGTGACTGGCCGTAAGCCGATGGATAAACCTCGCCAAAACCGGCGCGACGCAGCATACGACTCAACTTGGCGCGATTGAACCAGTTGACATGGTCGCCGTGATAACGCTGCCGCGCGTGAGGCGGGATTCTGGCCACCAGGGTATCCAGCGCCTGCTCCATGGGCAGAGATGCAAACAGCTCACGCACTTCGGCATCGCTGCATTTCTCCACCTGCGTATCGGGATGGGTAACAGTAAGGGCGGTAGCGAAATGGTCGAGAAACTTCTGCTCCACGCTGTCGTTATAGATACCGTAGGCATTGGGCCATTTCCAGAAAGCGGCGTCACCGCGACGGAATGCGGCGTATTCCAGGTCGATATCAGGGCAGGTAACGCGAAAATAACCGCCGGGATGCAGACAGCGATACACCTCGGCAAACATAAACTCCACATCGGCGTCGCTGACATGTTCGACCACATGGGAGGTATAAGCCACCGCTACGCTGTCGTCATCCATGGGCATGGGCAGGTGGGCGCTGAGGTCGTAGTCTATGTGCAGGCGGCCACGCTGACGACCGGCGTAATATTCGTTGGGCACGTCGAGATTATGCCACATGGGATGGTAAAAATCCCCGGCTCCGACATTGATGTAGCGCGGTTGCGTCGGACGGGAGCTGTCGGGATACAGGTGCAGATCGGTAATACGGCGCGAACTGCGCACCAGCTCCACCCCCAGGGGGGCCAGCGCCTTGTCGAGCAGATGTTTTACCGTTGTCGGCCAGCTTGCCACAATAAATACTCCTTAACGGTTAACCCGCCACGCCGTTAGATGGGTCAGCGCCACGGCGCGCAACTCCGGCGCGCCCAGCAGCGCCGCCGTCAGTGCCGCACCACCCAGCAGCACCAGCAACGCCATGGTGGCCACAGGTGAGGTCGGCACAGCGACAAACAGCCGCACCACCAGCACCAGTGCCAGCGGCGGCAGCAGCGGCAGCAGGGTATCGCGCCAGTACCAGCGCCATTGCTCCCCCACCAGCAGACGGCGATGCATCCAGCTGATGATAATCACTATCTGCCCCAGATATAATCCCACCCACGAATAACACGCCCCCGGCGCACCGTAGCGATCTACTGCCCACACCAGCGTCGGCACCAGCACCATCAACGCGGCGATATTAAAACGCAAGCCGATGGCGGTCCAGCCGTAGGCCAGTTGCAACGCGTACGGCACCATCATCAGCCCCATCAGCACACTGCCGCACACCAGCACCGCCGCCAGCGGCGCGGTGTGGGCGGCAGTAACCGTGTTACCGGTCCACAGGCGGATAACCTCAGCGGCATACATGCTGATAACCAGCCCGAGCGGAATCAGCAGCACCGCCATGGCCTGACAGGCCAGATGATAAAAACGGCGCAACTCCTCCTCACCGGCGGCAACGAGCTGCACCAGCCGCGGGTAGACGGCGTTGAACAGCGAATACGACACAATGCCGGGGATACCGGCCACCACCGTAGCCAGTGAATAATAACCGAATTCCGCCAGCGACAACCGCTCCGACAGGATCGCCTTGTCGGCCTGCATCAGCAAAATACCACTGAGGGTTATCCCTGCCATTCCGGTGGCAAAACGCCACAACGGCACCACCATACGGGGACGAAAAGCGGGGCGTTCTCCCGGCGGCAACAGCCGCCACAACAGCAGATGTCCCGCCGTTATCTGCACCAGGGCAACGATAATCTGCCAGATAAAATAAGCCTCGATACTGGCGTCTACCCAGGCCAGCACCGCCACCGCGCCCAGTCCCTGCAACAGAGCGGTACCCACCAACAGCACGTTTAGGGGCAACTGTCGCTGCAGCCCCTGCATCCCCCCCTGCTGGATGAAAAAGGGGAAACGCAGGCCGATGGTAATGCCTATATACACCAGGGTGGCGGCCACCACCGCCACCGGCAGGCTGTCCGGTTTCACCCAATGGGCAGCGATGGGCTGCGCCAGCGCTATCACCAAAGCGGCGGCAATCACGCCGATAACGGCAAAAATAATCTCAAAGCTGCGGCATAAATCGCGCAGTTCACCAACGGCACCGTCGTCATCAGCAGCACTCAGCCGCGCCACCTCGCGGGTAAACGCCCCGCTCAGGCCGAGATCGGCCACCATGAACACCGCCTGCAACAGCACATACAGGCCGATAAGACCGTAGGCTTCCACTCCCAGGTAGCGTAAATAAAAGGGGACGAACACAAACGACAGCAGCGCCGAGACACTCTTGCCGATCATGTTGGCGACGGCGTTTCTCTTTACCACGGCGCGCTCACACGCCGCCGCCGTCGGCGCGAATCCGTTCTACCAAAGCAGTGGTAGAGCGCTCAGGCACAAAGTCGATAATCTCCACCCGGCCACCCCAGCCGCGCACTTCGGCGGCGCCAACAACATCGTCGGCGCGGTAATCGCCCCCTTTAACAAGGATATCCGGTCGCAGGGCGGTTATCAGGTTGAGCGGGGTATCTTCAGCAAAAATAACCACGTAGTCCACACACGCCAGCGCCGCCATCACCTGGGCGCGGTCTTCCTGGCGTACCAGCGGCCGCTGCTCCCCTTTGAGGCGGCGCACCGAGGCATCGCTGTTAAGACCGAGAACAAGCACATCGCCCAAAGCGCGCGCCCGTTGCAGATAACTTACATGGCCGGCATGAAGCAGGTCAAAACAACCGTTGGTAAACACTACGGTACGCCCGGCGCAACGCAGCCGCTCCACCACCGCCTGCAAGGCGGCGACATCCATAATCTTGCTGCCCTGACACGGTTTCCGTACATCTACGGCGTTGATAATTTCGCAGCAACTGACGGTGGAAGTACCCACTTTGGCCACCACCACTCCGGCGGCGATATTGGCCACCGCCGCCGCCTGCGCCAACTCCAGCCCGGCAGCCAGCCCCAGCCCCACCAGTGCCAGCACCGTATCACCGGCACCGGAAACGTCGAACACCTCACGCGCCCGCGTCGGCATATCCACTCGCGCCTCACCACGGCGAAAAATCGACATCCCCTCCTCGCTGCGGGTGATAACCAGCGCCTCCAGCTGCGCCAGTTCCATAATCCGCTCGCCGGCGGCGCTGAGACTGGCGTCGTCATCGATGGCGATTCCAGCCGCCCCCGCCGCTTCGCTGCGATTGGGCGTAAGCAATGTAGCGCCGCGATAACGGCGATAATCGCTGCCTTTGGGATCTACCACCGCCGGAATTCCAGCAGCGCGCGCAGCGGCAATAACTCCAGCCAGCAGAGCATCCGTGAGCACGCCCTTGCCGTAGTCAGAGATAAACACCACGTCGGCGTCACCGGCGGCCACTACAGCCGTAACCGTATCCAGCAGGCGCTGCTGCAGGGGCTCCGACAGCGCAGCACGGCTTTCGCGGTCAATTCGCATCATCTGCTGGTTACTGGCAATAATGCGCGTTTTGCGACTGGTCTTGCGCTCGGCAGCCTGAATAACGGCAGTGCTGTCGGCACCGACCTGTTTCAGCCGTTGCAACAGCAGGCGGCCATCGTCATCGTCGCCGACCACCGAACATACCGCCACGCGACAGCCCAAAGAGCGCAGATTATTAACCACGTTACCGGCACCGCCCAGGCGCAGATCTTCGCGGGTTACATCCACCACCGGCACCGGCGCCTCAGGCGAAATACGGCTGCTACGCCCCCACAAGTACTCATCCAGCATCAAATCGCCCACCACCAGCGCCCGCACTGTCGGCAATCCGGCGAGAAATTTCTGTATCCGGGTTATATCCATCATTTTTTTCCATAGCGTCAAAAACAGCGGCTAATCGCCGCAACAAAATTCGTTTATTATAGACTACATCAGCCCCCAACTACAAGGAGAGCAGGCAATAAATTCATTTTGCTGCGGCAAAGCGCAGGTGGGTGTGGATTTAATACATACAGATGTGGTAACTTGCCGCCAGAGTCGTATGCAACGTAAACAATAATTGAGCTAGCGCGTGCGCCCGGCCACGCGTGACCAGCTAACCGACGACGACAAAAGGCCGCTATGCAGACAAACACCCTGTACTCCAGCCCGCAGTGGCAGGAAATTCTCCAGCACAACAACCTGAACACCTTTGCCGACTGGTGGCAACTGGAACTGGACGCCGTGGACGAAGGCAACACCGGTCGCGGCGGCTGGAGCAAAGTGGCCATCCACGCCCTTGAACTGCCTGACGGCGGCCAGCGCCGGGTAGTGATAAAACGGCAATGCAACTACCGCAGCCGCACTCTGCGCCACCTGCTGCGCGGCGTGGCAACGTTTGAAAAGGAGTACAATTTCATCCGTCTGTACCAGCAGTGCGGCGTCCCCGCCACCACGGCGGTATACTGCGCCACCCGCCAGGACAACGGCGATTTGCAGGCGATACTGGTAACCGAATTCATGGATGAGCACCGGTCGCTGCTGGACATCATCGACGCCACCGACCAGGGCGCCACTCTGCCGCGCACCGAACGCGACGCCATTATCCGCTGCATGGCACGGCTGCTGCGGCGGCTGCACCAGCACCATATCGCCCACCGCTGCCTGTATCCCAAGCATATTTTCATCCCCACCGATCCAGACAACGGCCAGGCACGCCTTATAGACTTGGAAAAATCACGCCGCATTCCATGGCGCAACAACTGTGCTATAAGCGACCTGGCCACTTTCGGTCGTCGGACACTGTGCATCAACAGCCGGGATATAGTAGTATTTTTACGTACCTACTGCGACTGTCCGCGCCTGGACAACAAAGCCAGGCGACTGTACGCCGCCATAACAAAACGGATAAGCGGCAAACGCTGAAATAACCAGACATTAGCCAATACGTTCGACCAGTATCTATAAATTTGGAGATAACCAGACGATGCCGACAGTGATTCTTGGCCTTTCCGGCGCCCTCACCCACGACCCTTCCGCTGCCTTGTATATCGACGGCAAGCTGGTGGCGGCAGCGGAGGAAGAACGCTTTATCCGTGATAAACACGCCAAAAACCGTATGCCGCTGGAAGCCACCCGCTTCTGCCTCGATTACGCCGGTATCGCCGCAAAAGATGTGGACGTGGTTGCTTTTCCCTACGCCGAAATCGGCCTTAACCGCCCCGACCGCTGGCACTACGCCAAACGCCACTGGTACGCCCCCGACCGCGCCCTCACGGCAATTTTCAACGGCAACCGCCGCTACAAGCGCAATATCGCCAATGTACGCGCCATGCTGGCGCAGGTGGGTATCGACTGGGAGCGCATAGAATTTGTGCCGGTGGAGCATCATCTGGCCCACGCCAGCAGCGCCTACCATCTAAGCGGCTTTGAAGGCAAGTGCGCCATCCTCGGCATCGACGGCAAGGGCGAATACGCCACCACCTTTTTCGGCTACGGCGAAAATGGCCGCATCCACAAGATAAAAGAGTTCTACGACCCCGACTCCCTCGGTGGGCTGTACGGTGCCATGACCGAATATCTCGGCTTCGAAATGCTCGACGGCGAATTCAAGGTGATGGGGATGGCCCCCTACGGCGATGCGGAAAAATACGATTTTTCCCGCCTGGCACGCTTTGAAAACGGCGAGCTCATCGTCAACACCAAACTGGTCAACACCGTGGGCGTCCGCCGCTACAAAGAAGATGGCAAAGGCTACTACTTTAGCCCTGAACTGGTAAAATGGCTCGGCCCCAAACGGCAGGGCGACAGCGCCGACGAACCGTATATCGACTACGCCGCCTGCATACAGCGCCTGTTTGAAAAGCTGTCGCTGGAGATGATCGACTACTATCTAAAAGATATCCTGCAGCAAAACGGCAAGCTGTGTTTTGCCGGCGGCAGCGCCCTCAACGTCAAGCTCAACCAGTACATTCTCGATTTGCCCTACGTGGACGAGCTGTTTGTCCAGCCTGCCGCTTCCGATGCCGGTACCGCCATCGGTGCCGCCGCCTACGCCGCCCATCAGCGCGGCATCAAGGTGGAAAAACTGCATCACGTCTATCTGGGGCCGCAGTACACGGTGGAGGAATGTATCGCCGCCTGCTCAAGCCACCAGCAGCAGCCGCAGTGGCGACGGCTGGAAAATGTCACCGTAGAGGTGGCAGAACTGCTGGCCGCCGGCAATCCGGTGGCGTGGTTTCAGGGGCGGATGGAATTCGGCCCGCGCGCTCTGGGCAACCGCAGCATTCTCGGCTGCCCCAGCGTAAAAGGGGTGGCGGACACCATCAACGCCCAGATAAAGTATCGCGAACGCTGGCGCCCCTTCTGTCCCAGCGTCCTCGACAGCGTAGCTGAAGACCTGCTGCAAACCAGTCATCCGGCGCCCTACATGACCTTCACCTTCAAGGTCAACCAGGAATGGAACCGCCGTATCCCCGAGGTAATTCACGAAGACGGCACCTCGCGCGCCCAGGTGGTCAATCGCGCCACCAACCCGCGCTACTATGCCCTTATTGAGGAGATGGAGAAACTCACCGGCAACGCCGTGGTGCTGAACACTTCCCTCAACCGTCGCGGCGAGCCCATGGTGTGTTCCCCCACCGACGCCCTGAATATGTTTTTCGGCTCTGATCTGCAGTACCTGGTGATGGAAGATATACTGGTATGGAAAAATCAGCAATAGCAGCGCCACCATTTTTCACCGTTGTCATACCGTGCTACAACTACGCACACGTACTGGAGCGAGCAGTAACCTCGGTACAACGGCAAGATTTTGACGCCTGGGAGATTATTATCATCGACGACGGCTCCAGCGACAACAGCGCCGCTGTAGCTGCCAAGTGCGCCGCTACTGACCACCGTATCAGCACCATAACCCAGCAAAACTCCGGCCCGGCGCGGGCGCGCAACCACGGCGTGGAACTGGCCCACGGTGAATACGTTATCTTTCTCGACGCCGACGATGAACTGGCCGACACCGCCATGACAGCAGCGGCACAAATACTTGGCAGCGATGCAACGATTGACTGCGTTGTCGGTGGACACGTAAATATCGACAGCAAGGGTCGATGCAAAACTGTTTCTGGCTCAGCTCTGCCCGCCACAGGCGCGCAGCGGTTTATCGCGTATCTTGATAAGAAAATCCGCCTGTGCAACGGTGCCATGGCGATAAAGAGGCGTCTGTGCCAGCAACTGCCTTTTGACGAAGATATGCGCAACTGTGAGGATATCCCGTTTTTTGCCCATGTGCTGCTGCGTGGCAACTGTGTCGGGTTTAAGGAACCCATGGCACTGATACACAAGCACGCCGACAGCTTGCGCCACAACGATACCGCCGCCGCCGACAACCGCCTGCTGGCGACACAGCGGGTATTTGCCGACTGGCTGCCACCGCAATTGCTGCGCTGCAAAAACAAATATCTGGCCAAGGCGCATTTGTCGCTGTTCCGTACCATGTACCGAAACGGCGACAAAATACGAGCGCGGCGGCTGTACCACCGTGCCATCGCCATGTACCCACCCCACGTGTTCGATGGCGCCTACCTGTTCAAATATCTGCGAAGTTACCTGTTCTGATACGGCGCACGACGCCGGGGAGTTTAACAACGTGAAAATAATGGGCATACACGATGGTCACAGCGCCTCGGCGGCGCTGGTAATCGACGGCAAGGTAATCGCTGCCATACAAGAGGAGCGCCTTACTCGCGCCAAAAACCAGGGCGGATTCCCGCGCCTGGCCATTGAGGATATTTTGCGCCGTCACGGCATGAAGCATGCGGATATCGATTTGTGGGCGTTTTCTGGCGTGGAAACCAGCAATCTGGATTCGCGTGACAAAATCATGTCCACTTACGCCAAAATGGTACATGAGGACAAATGGAAATGGCTGCGTCATCCGGAAAAACTGCTGCGCGGGGCTAAAAAAAAGGCCCACCGCAAACAGGAAAAAATTGCCGCCAGCCAACAGCGCCGCCGGGCAAACCTGCTCAGCGCCGGAGTAGCCGCTGAGCGAGTCAAGTTCATTGACCATCACTACTGTCATGCCGCCACCGCCTATTTCGGTCAAGCCAACCGCAACGACGATATTCTGGTAATCACTTGCGACGGCGACGGCGATGATCTGTGCGCCAGTGTCAGCATCGGCAACAACAGTCAACTGCGGCGCATCGCCACCACGCCACACACCGCCTCCGTAGCGGTCATCTACAGCTTGGTAACCTACCTTATGGGCTTTATCCCCCTTGAGCATGAATACAAGCTTATGGGAATGGCGCCCTATGCTTCCAAATCGCCACGAGTGCGTGAAATAGCCGACTATTTCTCCGCGCTGTTCCGCGTCAGCGCCGACGGTCTGTCGTGGGACACCAGCGACAAATGCGCCAATACCTTCAAACTGGGACCGCAGTTGCAACAGTTTATGCAACTCAAACGCTTTGACGAGCTATGCGGTGGTCTGCAGCTATTTATTGAAGAGTTTATCATCGCCTGGGTCAAACGGCTGATCAAGCACAGCGGCATCCACCGTTTGGCACTGGCCGGTGGACTGTTTATGAATGTTAAACTCAACAAACTCATCATGGAGCTGGACGAGGTAGATTCGTTGTTTATCTTCCCCTCGTGCAGCGACGAGAGTAACAGCATCGGTGCCGCGTGGGCAGCCGCCGTAGACCAGGCCGCCACCACAGAGATAGCCCCCATAGCGCAGTTTTACCTTGGTGGCAGTTTTGATGACGACACCGCCAGAGCCGCCATAGATAACTACCCACTCAAGAAAAAGATTAAAGTTACCCATTACGACGATATAGAACTACGCTGCGCCGAGCTGATCTGCTCCGGCGAAGTGGTGGCGCGCTGCAAAGGCGATATGGAATTCGGTGCCCGCGCCCTGGGCAACCGCTCCATCCTTGCCAATCCAGACAACTGGAAGGCGGTGCGCACCATTAACGAAATGATCAAGATGCGCGATTTCTGGATGCCGTTCGCGCCGTCTATGCTGGCGGAGGACGCCGACAAGTATCTCGTTAATCCGAAACAGATTGACGCACCATATATGATTCTGGCCTTTGAAAGCAAAAAAGAGAAGTTGGATAATATTATCGCCGCCACCCACCCCTACGACGAAAGTTGCCGGCCGCAAATGGTGAAAAAAGAGTGGAATCCAGACTACCACCGCCTCATAAGCTATGTAAAAGAACGCAGCGGCGAAGGGGTAGTGCTCAACACCTCGTTTAACCTGCACGGCCTGCCGGTGGTGTACAGCCCCGATGACGCTCTGCTGGTATTCGACCAGTCGGGCCTGAAATATCTGGCGCTGGGCAACCTGCTCATCGAAGAAGTAACCGCCGGATAATCCCCATGCCTGTGCTATCTCTGTTCAAGCGCCGCCCCGCCTGTTGGCAGGCGGGCACTGCCGCCGATTACCGCGCCGCCTACCACCGTTTTGGTGGCAGCGTTATCACCCATCCGGATATGATAGCCGCGTTGGAGCGGTTGTGTGCCATCGAGGTGGATTACCGGCTGTTCTGCCCCAATGGCAAGCTGCTGGGCGCCGTGGCGCTGTGGGAGGATAAATATCTGGTGGGCGACAAACGACTGCTGAAAAAACGCCGCAAGCGCGACCGGGTGGATAGCGGCAACGCCGAGGTAATTCTCCCCTTTGACCGAACGGCACAGACCGATATCGGCTGGCTTGGGGCCCGTTTCATCTCAGAGCTGCATTGCGACCAGTTTACCAATCTGCGCCGTCAGGAGGAAACTCTTAGTCTGGCGCGACCGTTCCCGGACGGATTTTCACGCAAGTTCCGCTATAACCGCCGCCGCGAGCTGCGCCTGTTTGAGCAGGACGGTGGCACGGTTATCAGCTTCGACCAGCTCGACGATGCTGCCATTGCCGAACACTACATCGGCCTGTTCCACAAGCGCTGGGGCAAAAAACCCAAGGGTTACGAGCTTCTGCATCAGTTTATCCCCGCAGTGAGATCGCTGCTCAAAGGGCATCTGCTACTGATGAATGATCGTCCGGTGGCGATACAACTGGTTTATCTGGCCAAAACATGTCGCGGCGTATCGGCGGAATATGTCAACGGCGGTGTCGACCCGGCCTTTAGCCATTACAGCCCCGGCAGCATCCTCTCCTATCTCAATCTGGAAATGGCGACAGCCACGGCGGCGGCCGACCAACTGCCGCTGCGCTATTCCTTTGGCATAACCGACAAAGAATACAAGGACACCTGGTGCGCGCCGCATCCGGTGTACCGGTGTTGATATGAGCTCACCGATATCTGCCAGTTACCTTAAACAGCAGAAACGCCGCCACACGATGCTGGCCGTTGCCGCCGCGCTGCTGGTGGCGGTCACAATCATCAGTGGCTACCCGCTCCCGGCACTGATGCTGGCGCTGGCCGCCTATCTGGGCTACGAGCTGCTGCTAAGCGATCATCTGTTCTATCCGCCCCGCTGCGACTACCGTTACAATCTGGACAATGCCAAGCGCGGCAGCGCCAGAATAGATAACGGTCAGCTGCTCCTGGCGCAGCCACTGGACAATGACTGCACGGCGCTGGCAGAGCTGCAAATAAGCGCCACGGCGGGCGGCTTCATTTTTGACCCGTATATTGAAATCGGCTCCGGCACCACAACGCAACGGCAGTATTTTGAACGCGGTGTTGGCGGCAGGCGCTATCTAAATATCAGCCATCTCCCGGCAGCGGAGCGTATCAGCCTGAAACCGCGCCATTGTCGTATTCCAGATGGCGAAATCACCCTGTACCGCTGGCACAATCCGGCTCTGGAGGAGAAAAAAATCCTCATCCTTGTCCCCCACGCCGACGACGCCGAGATTGCCGCCTTTGCCCTGTACCGGCGCCACGACTGCTTTATCGCCACCGTCAGCGCCGGTGAGGTGGAAGCCGACCATTACCTCCCCCTGTGTGGCGACGCTGC
>JAMOOS010000093.1 GCA_027065245.1 Desulfuromonadaceae bacterium
GACGTATTTCTTTACCCGTAGCCAGCATTTCGCCCAAGTCGAATTTGAGAAACAGCACTCCGCCCAGATCTCCAACCTTACTATTTTCGTGACATTCAAGACACTCACCTCTGAATACTTGCGAGCGGGTCAGATATAGCAGATTCCCTTTTTCAACCTGACCGACATTGCCGCTCAAATCAGCACGCGCCTGCTGAAATACATCACTTTCCAGCCTGCTGTTAACACGGCCAGGCAAATTGGAGTAACTAACCACGCCATTAGGATTAGCCATTCCCACTTCCAGCACGTTGTGTACCTTGGCAAGTTCCTTAAGGAGATTGTTAAAAACATCCATCTCACCCTGTTCCACAGAGCCGCGGGTACCGATAACCAAACTGTCGAATACCCCACGTGCATGCTGATGAGCACTATCAACCAGCAACCTGGTTTCATGTCGCGCCTGCTTGCGCAATAAACTTGATGTTCCACTGTTAATAACGTACGCAGATATAGTCAGCAATCCAACCAGAATTACCAACAGAGCAATCGCAACTTTATTTTGAATACTCATGCAACCTCCTGCAGACTTGGCGCGCAGCCGCAGCCATAAAAAATAAACCGTAACATATTATTGCAGCACAATACATAATCAGACAATGCACTGCTTACATGGCAATTTGCTCAACTCCAGAATCGTAGAGCAACTTACCTACGTTGAGCAGTATCTTAACTTTGTCACCCATTTTACCCATTCCCTGGATATACTCAGAGCTGGCGCTGGAATTTGACCGAGGCGGTGGCTCGATATTTTCCGGCGGTATATTGGCAACTTCGTTAACATTATCTACTACCAGACCAACAAAAGTGGTATTGATCTGTACTACGACAATGCAGGTACGCTCATCGTAATCACGCGGCGGCAAACCGAAGCGGGCACGCACATCCATAACCGGGATAACCTTGCCGCGCAGATTAATAACCCCTTTGATAAACGAAGGCATGTCCGGCACCTCGGTTATACGCTGGATACCTATAATCTCAGTTACATAACGGATCTCGATACCGTAATCCTCACCACCCATGTGAAAGGTCAGATATTTCCCTTCCTGAGTATCTTCTCCACCAGTCTCACCATCGCTATAACTGGACTTGTTTTCATCTGCCATTACGTACTCTCCTTTTATAAAACGATGTTCAGATATTCAAATACCGCGTTTTCATTAGGAAGTAAAGCCTACACACTTCAATTATCAAGACCATATCACTGATTCCGAATAGTAGCGTAATCAGACGCCGGTGTCACTAATATTTCAACCTGGAGCTATGGACAACATGGGACAACATGTAAACCGCTGTTTTCCGCAACAGCGCACATCAGGTTCATATTCTGCACCGCCTGACCAGCCGCGCCTTTCACCAGATTATCGATGGCACTGATAGCGATAATACGACCAGTACGCTCGTCAGTTACCAAACCGACATCGACATAATTACTGCCACGCACACAAGCTACATTGGGTAATTGTCCCGCGCCCGGCAGACGGACAAATTGACAACCAGCGTAGAAATCCCGATATAGTGCATACAGTTCATCCAGCGGTATTGTTCCAGCCATATTGGCATAGCAGGTAGTAAGGATACCGCGATTTATCGGCAACAGGTGGGGAGTAAAATTGACGATTACCTTTTCGCCGGCTACCTCCGACAACGTTTGTTCAATTTCCGGCGTATGGCGATGATTGGCAACACCGTAAGCCTTGAAGCCCTCGTTCACCTCGCAAAACAGGCTGGAGGTTTTGGCGGCACGCCCGGCACCACTGGCTGCCGATTTGCTGTCGATTATCAGGCTGCGATGATCGATGAGTTTATGATGCAACAGCGGTGCCAGTGCTACTGCCGCGCTGGTGGGATAACAACCTGGATTAGCCACAAGTTGCGCTCCCTTTATCTGTTCACGGTACAGTTCCGGCAAACCGTACACCGCCTGTTCGAGCAAGTAGGGATTAGCGTGCTGCTGATACCACTGTTCGTAGACAGCCACATCACGCAGCCGGTAATCAGCGGATAAATCAACCACCTTGCACCCGGCAGCAAGAAATCCAGGCACCACCTCCATGGCCGATTTGTGCGGCAGAGCGGTAAACACTACATCCGCCACCGCGCCGATACGCGCCACATCCAGTTCTTCGCACACCATATCGACAATGCCGCCAAGCGATGGAAATACCGTGGCGATATTTTCGCCCGCATACTGACGCGAGGTTATGGCACACAGCTCAACCTCGGGATGATTAACCAACAGCCGCAACAACTCGACACCGGTGTAGCCGCTGGCCCCTATTACCGCCACTTTAATCATTTACCCATTTTCCTTTTTGTCTCTTCAACCACCTGGTTGACATCAGCGTAACATCAGCGTCGCTGTGGATGCATTTCACTGCAACGACAGTTACCCGCTTTCATCTCAGCGGCGATACGCGCCATTATTAAAGATTCGCCGTTTTTCAAGTAATCATTAACAATATCTTCGCGCGTGTAGCCAAAACAATAACATATAATCTCACCTACTTGCGACAGTTCTTTTTCATTTATCCCCATAAAATTTCCTCCTGTGTACAATGCTCGATCAAGAGTATATTTTTCTCTCGCCCGTGGATAATACACCACTACCGCACCCAAATTCTATAGCCTCAAATAAAAAACAGCGCCCATGGCAAAGCCACAGGCGCTGAAGGTTAAGGAGTCTGTTGTTTTGGCGCTGCCGGTTTACATCATACCGGGCATGCCGCCGCCCATACCGCCGGGCATGGCGGGCATGGGTGCT
>JAMOOS010000094.1 GCA_027065245.1 Desulfuromonadaceae bacterium
TCCTTGTTTGTTTTATTGCTCTAACAGTTGATTAGGCGGAATTGAAATTCTGCCTAGTACCTCATTGATAAGGTTAAAAATCTTTGTTATGTATAGCTATCATAAGGAGGGCTAATATGGCAAGGAAAATGACCGACGGTGAAAGGAAATTTTGGGCGGAGTATGCGCAAGTGCTGGAGCGACGCGGTATTGTGGGGAAAAATGCTCAGTGGCATGTACGACGGGCGCAGCAGTTTGTCTATGGATTAGATGGAATAAGGTTGCGTGATGTTGATTCTGCCTATCTACTTTTGTGGGTCGATACGTTAGGCCGAAATGATCAGCTAGAAATATGGCAGTTGCGTCAGGCGGTGGAGGCAGTCGAAATACTGTTGCGTGACCAGGTTGGATTGGCGTGGGCGCGAGATTTCGACTGGCAGGAGTTGAGAGATGGTTTTGTAGAAATTGATGCGGCTCACCCGACGCTGGCGCGTGAGACGGATTGCCGGGCTGAGATCGATTGTGCTGGTGAGGCTGCGCCAATTGCCGCTGAAGCCGAGGAAGTTATAACCAGGCTGAAGGAGATAATACGGGTACGGCATATGTCTATCCGTACCGAGCAGGCTTATGTCGATTGGGCGCGGCGCTATGCGCGTTTTTGTGGTGGTGATATCCCTGTGGTCGATGTTGCCGACAACGTGCGTGCATATCTGGAGTATTTGGCGTTAAAACGGAAGGTAGCCGGGGCCACTCAGTCGCAAGCGCTGAATGCTCTGGTATTTTTATATGGGCAGGTACTCAAATGTGACATGGGCGATTTGGGGGATTATGTCCGCCCCAAGAAACAGCGTAAATTACCAACTGTGCTGTCGCGACGTGAGGTTAGTGAGCTGCTTGGATATTTACGGGGACGTAATCAGTTAATGGCGTCGTTGTTGTATGGTAGCGGCATGCGCCTCATGGAGTGTGTGCGTCTGCGGGTAAAGGATATTGACTTTGATAACGGCTACATCACGGTGGTAAATGGCAAGGGAGGCAAAGATCGCCGTGTGCCGCTGCCGCATTGTCTTGTCGAGAAGCTCAGGGAGCATTTGGAGCGGGTAAAATGCACCCATGAGCAGGATATAGCCAATGGCGACGGGCTTGTGTATATTCCGTCAGCTCTGGCACGCAAATATCCCCGTGCCGGGCGTGAGTGGCGTTGGCAGTATGTTTTCCCCTCAGTGCGTATGAGTCGTGATCCGCGTAGTGGCGTACGCAGGCGCCATCATGTTCATGAGAGTAATTTGCAAAAAGCAGTTAAAAAAGCGGCACAGGAGGCGGGTATTTCCAAGCAGGTTGGCTGTCATACTCTGCGCCATTGCTTTGCTACCCACCTGTTACAAGATGGAGCAGATATCCGTACTGTGCAGGAATTGCTCGGCCATGCCGACGTATCTACCACTATGATTTACACTCATGTGCTCAATCGCCCCGGTGTGCAGGGTGGTAGTCCGTTAGATTCGTTGTAGTTATTGCCTTACTATGCCGCCACACTGACAAATAGTCTGGTTTTGATAGCTGCGATTCACAACATGGACATTCTTGCCTTATTACCCGCAGTACAATAAAACAAGGGCCACCACGCTATGCAACCGTGGCGACCCTTGTGTGTGTATATGTTTTGCCACATGCGGCTGACTAATCGACCACCTCGGCCATGAGTTGCGTCATCTTGCGGGCAAATTCCACCGGGTTGGCAACTTGCTCTCCTTCCAGCAGCAGCGCCTGATCGTAGAGCAGGCCGGTGTAGTCCTTGAGGCGCGGGTTTTCTTTGTCGCGCTCAAACAACTGCTGCATCTTTTTGATGAGCGTGTGCTCCGGGTTGATCTCCAGCACCCGTTCACCTTTGGGCACCGTCTGACCCATGGCGGCAAACATCTTGGCCATCTGCGGGTCGAGATCGTTATCGCCACTTACCAGACACACGGCGGAATCCTTTAGACGGCCAGAGATACGCACCTCGTTCACCTTGTCGCCCAACTGCTCCTGCATCAGGCCGATGAGATCGCTGTATTCCTTCTTTTTCTCCTCTTTATCCACATCGTCGAGGTCGATCTCCCCTTTGATGGCCGATTTGAACGTCTTTTCCTTGTACTCACCCAGGCTGGAAATGATGATGTCGTCGATCTCATCGGTCATGATGAGTACCTCGATCCCCTTATCCTTGAATACTTCCAGATAGGGTGATGACTCGGCGCTGGCGCGGTCGCTGCCGGTGATGTAGTAGATCTCTTTCTGATCTTCGCCCATCCGTTCCACATACTCCGCCAAAGTGGTGGTTTTACCGGCCTCGGTAGTGGTGGATTCGAACAGCAGCAGATCGGCGATGGTCTCGCGCCGCTCAAAGTCGTGATGAATCCCCTCTTTGAGCACCCGGCCAAACTCGGCGTAGAACTCGGCATACTTGTCGCTCTCTTCCTTCTTCATCTGCGCCAGGGTGTCGAGCACCTTTTTGGTGATGTTGCGCTTGATAACGTTGACCGTCTTGTTTTCCTGCAGAATCTCCCGGCTCACGTTCAGAGGCAAATCGGCCGACTCCACCACCCCTTTGACAAAGCGCAGATACACCGGCAGCATCGCCTCACAGTGATCCATAATCTGTACCCGGCGCACATACAGAGCCGGGCCGATCTTATAGTCCTGATAGAAGATATCGTGGGGCCGTTTGGCGGGCAGATAGAGCAGTGCGGCAAACTCGGTGGTACCCTCGGCGCGGTAGTGAATCACCTTGGCGGGATCGCTGAAATCGTGGGAGATATGCTTG
>JAMOOS010000095.1 GCA_027065245.1 Desulfuromonadaceae bacterium
CACTACCGCTGCTCCCTTCCGGGCCTGACGGGGTTCGCGGCCGTCCGTTGCGCGGGACCTGGCCGCCGCTTGTAGCGGCAACTTGGCAAAACTGAAAATTGCGCAGAGGGAGATCCCCCCACTATGTCGCTGGCATCACGCCAGCTCCGGCGTCGGCTCCCCTACGCTCGCTGTCGCGGGCATCCATGCCCGCTTTTCCGACATTAAGTCGGCGCTCGCTCCGCTTCGAATCCCCCCACTGGGGAGATTGCTAAACTTAAAATGGCGGAGAGGGGGGGATTCGAACCCCCGGTACCTTTCAGTACACCCGCTTTCCAGGCGAGCACCTTCAGCCACTCGGTCACCTCTCCGCTAGGAGCGCGATAGTACACACCATTGACGATGGTGTAAAGTTTTTTTAGCTCCAACCCCCATCAAAAAATGGCGGCAATCCGCTCGTATGACTTACTCAACCGTCGGCTGGTGACTTTGAACAATCCGCGCAGCAATTTCAGTCCCAAAGCCGGACAGGTCTCAATCAGACGCTCAAAATCGGCGCTAGATATAAACAGCACCCGCACTGCCGTAAGAGCCTCAGCAGCAACACTGCGCGGTTCCTGCGACAACAGACACATTTCTCCTGCCACGGAACCAGGCCCATAAGTACCGACTATTATATAACGATTAGAAAACTCTGTACGCTTTTTTATCCCCAGTTTCCCATCGAGAATAAACACCGCCCGATTATTTTCGTCCCCCTCTTCCCACAGACTGGTGCCACAATCAGCCTCGTGGTAGGTACAAAACTGCAACATCTTTTCTATCTCATCAACAGACAGACTTTTGAAGAAACGAAACCTGTCCTGCAACAACGCTGGTATTGGTGCCATACATCTCCTCCGCTCGGCATAGTGGTGCAAGAGTAGTAAAAATTTTATCCGCCTAAGTCAACAATTATAATATTCGAATTTTGCCACGTTGAAAAAACCGCTTCAGATGGCAGCGATTCCATGCCATTATCCGCAACCATGACACAGAGCAAACATCATCACTTCATGCTCCTGGCCCTGCACCAGGCACAGATGGCACAACAGCTGGGCGAAGTTCCCATCGGTGCGGTACTGGTTCACAACGGGCGGATTGTCGCCCGCGCCGGTAACCGACGCGAATTATGGCAGGATCCCACCGCCCATGCCGAACAGATCGTATTACGCCAGGCGGCACAGCGCCTGGGTTCGTGGCGATTGGAAGATACCACCCTGTATGTAACGCTAGAACCATGTGTTATGTGTATGGGAGCGATTATCCTGGCGCGGGTACCGCAGTTGGTATACGGCGCCGCCGATCCGCGCGCCGGTGCCGTCGGCTCCATTTACGACTTTTCCGGCGATGAGCGCTTCAACCACAAAGTCGAGGTAGTCAGCGGCGTACTGGCGCAGGAATGTGGAGAAATGTTGAGTAATTTCTTCAGCCAATTGCGCCGCAGGAAAAAGGCTGCTAGAATAACGTCCACCGCTAGCGGTAATATAGACAATCCCGACTAAGCACACCCATCGCGGAGAGGTGTCCGAGAGGTCGAAGGTGATTGACTCGAAATCAATTGTACCGCAAGGTACCGGGGGTTCGAATCCCCCCCTCTCCGCCATTTTAAGTTTAACAATCTCCCCAGTGGGGGGATTCGAAGCGGAGCGAGCGCCGACTTAATGTCGGAAAAGCGGGCATGGATGCCCGCGACAGCGAGCGTAGGGGAGCCGACGCCGGAGCTGGCGTGATGCCAGCGACATAGTGGGCGAATCCCCCCCTCTCCGCCATTTTAAGTTTAGCAATCTCTCAATTGCTGCCCCCAGGCTGCTTCCGGCATATAACGCGCCGCAAACTCCCTGACAATTCCCCCCAGATAATCGTCCAGCACGGTAAACACCGTAGCGGCAATTTCCGTCGGTACGCCGCCGTAGTAGGCTTCGGCGATGGCGCCGGTGATGCAGGCGATGGTATCGCTGTCGCCGCCGAGGGAGATGGCAGTACGCAGGGCATCTTCAAAGTCGACAGAATCGATAAAGGCGCGAATAGCCTGGGGCACTGAACCCTGACAGGAGACGTCAAAGGTGTAATCGGGACGGATATCATCGACATGGCGGCTTAAATCGTAACCGAAGGTGGTGCAGATGTAGTGGTGTATCTCCCTTTTATCGGCACCGCCGCGCGCCAGAAATACTGCTGCCGCCACCGCCTGCGCCCCTTTTATCCCCTCGGGATGGTTGTGGGTGATGGCGGTAAATTCCCGCGCCTGGCGCAATACCGTCGGCAGGTCATCGCTCACATAGGCCACCGGACTGATGCGCATGGCGGCACCGTTGCCCCAGCTGTTATATGGCGCGCTGTCGTCACTACCAGCCCAGCGGCGGAAACTGCCGCCGTAGCCGGCTTGGGGATAGCGGCGGTAAAAGGCCTTGAGGTTGGCGGCGTAGGAAACAGAGCGCAGCAGGCTGTCCGCCAGGGCGATGGTAAGCACCGAATCGTCGGTAAAACGGCTGGCCGGGCTGAACAGTTCAAAATCCTTGTGCTTTACATTATTCCACTCATACACGGAACCGGCTATATCCCCGGCGATGGCTCCCAGCATGTCGACCTCCCTGCAGAACATGATGCAAACGGATAGCTGCCTGTTGTTCGCTGACGGCTTGCCGTTACCTGACGAAAGCGTTGGCATTACCCGGACAACTTATATATCATACGTCGGTAAATAGTGAACCGTTTGAGGGAAGAAAGCAATATGGCCGGTAAAAAACCGC
>JAMOOS010000096.1 GCA_027065245.1 Desulfuromonadaceae bacterium
GCGTCGCGCCATGCTCACCGCCGCCAACCACACCGGCCCGTTTGTCTACCGTTATCCGCGCGCCCAGGTGGAGGATCACGACATCGGTGCCATCACTCCGTTTGAAATCGGTCGCGGCCAACGCCTACGCCACGGCAACGCCGCCACCATTATTGCTATTGGTACCGGCGTGGAGCGGGCAATGCAGGCAGCAAAACTGTTGAGTGACACCGGGATTGAGTGCAGTGTAATCGACGCCAGATTCCTCAAGCCCCTGGACGAGGAACTGCTGGGCGCCGCCGCCAGCGACAGTGCCAACATCATAACAGTGGAAGAAAACGTGCTGGCCGGCGGCTTCGGCAGCGCCGTGATGGAGTTTTACGAGCAACAACGCCTCTATCCGCGCCTGCTGCGCATCGGCCTGCCCGACAGTTTTATCGAGCAGGGAACCCAGCAGCAGCTATGCGCCCGCTACGCCATCGACGCCGACGGCATCGCTGCCCAGGTAAAGGATTTTCTCGCCAGCGCTTAACCGGTAACCGCCAGCTCACGCGCCACAAAACTCTCCGCCATGGCCACATCCTCCTTGCAACCGATAAACACCGGCGCGCGATCGTCTATCCCCTGCGGCTTGATATCCATAATCGGCATATAGCCGTTGGAGGCCGCTCCGCCCGCCTGCTCCACCAGAAACGCCATGGGGTTCAACTCGTACAGCAGGCGCAACTTGCCGTTGGGATGCCCCTTGAGATGCGGATACATGAATATCCCCCGGCCCTTCATCAAAATCTGGTTGATATCGGGCACAAAACCACCACTGTAGCGCAATTTGTGACCGCTGGCCTCCAGACTGAGAACGTACTCCCGCGTCCCATCAGTGTATAAGTTGCGCTGACCACCGGGTGAATAGATACCGCCCGCCTTGTCGATGGTGACATTCTCCTGCACCAGCGTATACTCCATCAGTTGATTCATGGCAAACTCGTGTACGCCGTTGCCGGTGGAGTAGACGATGGTGGTCCGCGGCCCGTACAGGATATACATGGCCGCCACTTGTTTGCGCCCGGTCTGCATCAGGTCGCTACCGGCGTAGATGGAGATAATCGTCCCAACTGCCAGATTAACATCCACCAGCGAAGAACCGTCGAGGGGATCGTAGGCGACGCTGTAACACTGCCCATCCTCACATGCCAGATATACAACCTCGCTGCTTTCTTCCGACAAAAAACTGGATACTACACCGGAATTTTTTAACCGCTTCTGCAAAATGCGGTCAGAAAGCACATCCAATTCCAGTTGTTCCTCACCATACAGATTGGAGGTACCCGCCACGCCCAGATCGCCGGTACGGATGGAGTTGATGATATACTTGGACGCCTCCGCCAGCTCGCATATCAGAATGGTAAGATTGCGTTCCACCTCGTTGTTACGTAAATGGCGGCGCAAATCGATCTGAAACTTGGTACTGCCCGGTTCACTGGTCATCACAACATCTCCATTTAAAGATACACAATAATAAACAACTATTTACGCCGCGCCATTACCATCTGCTCAATACTGTCATCGCTGCAGCAGATACGCGTAGCGGCTATCACTGCCAGTGGAATGGTGAAAAACTGCACAAATGGGATCGTCAATGTGCACATCACCGCCAGCCCAAAACCGACACTGGTGAGAAAATGGTCGGAAATATAGCGCCGCTGCTCGGCAAAGCCCAGATGCTTACGGCTGAAAACATAGCCGGTGTATTCAACGATGAGAAAATATACCGTCAGAACCACTGAACATACCGCGTACAACGGCGCCCCCACACCAGGCAGCAGATTCATCAACAGCAGCACAGCCATCAAGCCGACAAACACCGCCATCTTGATCACTTCATCCTTCATTGTCCGCGCCAGATCCTTAAAAAACAGTGCCAACGAAAAAGGCTCGTCATCCACCTGGCCACGCAGCAACTGTTCGGTACGCTCGGATAAAATATCGTTAAACGGTGCGGCAATAAGGTTACCAACTACCGTAAACGCAAAGAATATCGCCACCATGGTCACCAGCGCGGCGACAATCTGCACCACAAACGCCACCGCCTGCCAGTACCAGGTATCATGACCAACCAGATACTGATTGACAAAATGTTCAAACAGATCGAAACCCCACCACACTGCAGCAGTAAACACCACAATGTTGATAATAAGAGGAATAATCACATACTTGAGCAACGATTTATTCTGGCGCACCAGATTAAACGCCCCCAGCAACGAAAAAAAGCCAGCACCAAACCCGCCGACAACCGCCTTAACAGCAGACATAAGTTATCTACCTCACTAATTTAATTAGAAAAATCGCCAAAAAACATGCACAGTACTTATACCACGACAGCGCGTTAAAACCAACTGCACGCGCAAATAAAACACCAGCAGGTGAAGGACATTTCAAGAGAGTGCTGGACTTTATGGTTTGAAGTAAAAAAGACTGATAAAGGACAGATTTTTAACCCGTTTGAAAGCAAATAGCCGCAGCTATTTGTCGAAAAAGGGCGGAATATGCAGCGGCCAGATGGCTTTGCAGCTGATTCATGAAAAATACGCAAGGCGCCTAGTGGATGGGGGTGGAGAACGTTTTTAGGGAACGGTGGCAATAGAGAAGGTCCCTTACTTTGGCTGGATCTTTTTCCCCCGGGCTAAGCTCAACACCGCTTAAAACATCCACAGCATAAGGTCTCACCCGAGATATGGCCTCACAGAGATTTTCCGGGTTAAGCCCGCCGGCAAGGATAACAGGCA
>JAMOOS010000097.1 GCA_027065245.1 Desulfuromonadaceae bacterium
CGCTGCCACTCTGCCCGTCGAGCAATTGTCCACCGGCGCCGCCGTGCGTGCTGTTGGTGACCTGGTGGCATCACCGGCCAAAGGACAAGCATGGGAATTGCGTGTTACCGGCTTGACCCTCTGTGGCGGTGCCGACAGCAGTTACCCGCTGCAAAAGAAGCGCCACAGTTTTGAATACCTGCGCTCCATCGCCCACCTGCGTCCGCGCGCCAACACCTTTGGCGCCGTGTTTCGCCTGCGCAGCGCATTGAGCTTTGCCGTGCATCAGTTCTTCCACCAGCGCGGTTTTCTTTACGTGCATACGCCCATTATTACCGCCAGCGATTGCGAAGGTGCCGGGGAGATGTTCCGCGTGACCACCCTGGACCCGTTAACGCCACCGCGCCGCGATGACGGCAGCGTGGACTGGAGCGGCGATTTTTTTGCCACTGCCACCAATCTCACCGTCAGCGGTCAGTTGCAGGGCGAGCTGTTCGCCACCGCCTTTCGCGATATCTATACCTTCGGTCCCACTTTTCGCGCCGAAAATTCCAACACCAGCCGCCACGCCGCCGAGTTTTGGATGATTGAGCCGGAGATCGCCTTTGCCGATCTGGCCGACGACTGCCGCCTGGCCGAGGATTTCCTCCGCTATCTGGTGCGTTACGCCCTGGATAACTGCGCTGAAGACCTGCGCTTTTTCGACCAACGCATCGAAAAAGGGTTGCTGGATAAACTGGAGGCGCTGGCCGGGGCATCGTTCAGTAAAATGACCTACACCGAAGCGATAAAGCGGTTGCAAACCAGCGGTAAGAACTTTCAGTTTCCCGTGCGCTGGGGCAGCGATCTGCAGGCGGAACATGAACGTTACCTGTGCGAGCAGGTGGTGAACGGCCCATTGTTTGTCACCGATTATCCCAGGGAGATAAAAGCCTTTTACATGCGCGCCAACGACGACGGCAAAACCGTGGCCGCCATGGATCTGCTGGTGCCACGGGTGGGCGAACTCATCGGCGGCAGCCAGCGCGAAGAACGGCTTGATGTATTGCAGGCGCGCATGGCACAGCTGGGAATGGCGACACACGCCATCGACTGGTATCTGGATATCCGCCGCTGGGGCAGTTGTCCCCACGCCGGTTTCGGTCTCGGTTTTGAGCGCCTGCTGATGTATATCAGCGGGATGGAAAATATCCGCGATGTAATTCCGTTCCCGCGTACACCGGGCAACGCCTGTTTCTAGGAGTAGTCGTGATGCTGCTGATGGAGGGGATGCTGGATTTGCGCTGTATTTTCCTCAGTTTTCATATGGCTCAATCTTCTCACTACGGTAACGGTGGATTATGCGTACTCTGTCGGCGCGGTAAGTGATTATTGACTAAGGTGGTGACTCCACCGTTAATGTCGGTGTTTTTGCCGAGCGGATCATTTGTCCGGTGTCGATGCCGTGTGGGAAGCAGGGCCATAGATTTTCATCAGGCGGCAGAACGGCGGACAGCTTACACTGCCCGCCGCCATTGCCGCCTGAATGGCAAAGTGCAGCGGTTATTGTCTGTGGTTGATGGTAATCAGTGATCGCAGACGTTGGCGCCTGTCTGCAGGCTGCCGTCGAGGTAGCTGGTTACCAGCTCTTTTACCGGCGCGGCGGGTGCGCCCACCAGCACCTTGATGCCCTGGTTGGCAAACAGTTGCTGAGCGCGCTGACCCATGCCGCCGGCGATGATTATATCTACATTCTGTTCGCCCAGCCAGCGCGGCAACACGCCCGGTTCATGGGGCGGTGGTTGCAGGGTGTCGATGGCGGCGATGGTGTTATCGTCGTTTACGTTTACCAGGGCAAAGGTTTCGCAGTGGCCAAAATGCATGGCCAGCTTGCCGTTAGCAGTGGGGATGGCGATTTTCATAATTGTTTACTCTCCTGTTGTGTGATTCAGTTCCAGTTTTTGTCGTAGTTTTTGCCACAGCTCTTTGATGGCGATGGCGGCGATGCTGTTGCCCGCCTCTACCACCGTCTTTCCGTCTATTTGCGCAGCGGTGATGTGGCGGTCGTAGGGGATAAGTCCTAAAAAGCGGGCTCCGGCAGCGGCGGTGGCCTGTTTTATCTCCTCGCTCATGCTGGGGTTTATATCCCACTTGTTAACGCATACATAGGTGGCAATACCAAAATGGCGGGTCAGCTGCAGCACTCGCTCCATATCGTGTTTGCCGCTACAGGTCGGCTCGGTAATGATGAGGGCGGCGTCACAGCCGGTGGTGGCGGCGATGACCGGACAGCCGGTACCGGGCGGGCCGTCGATGAGTACCAGCTCGCTGCCGTTTTGCTCCGCCAGTTTGCGCGCCTCCTGGCGTACCAGACTGACCAGCTTGCCGGAGTTTTCGGCACCGATGTCCAGCGCGGCGTGAACCATGGGGCCGAAACGGGTGGTGGAAATAAACCACTGACCGCAGCGCTGGGGCGGAAAGTCGATGGTGTGCTGCGGGCAGAAGTGGACGCACACGCCGCAGCCCTCGCAGCTGATCGGGTCGATGGTGTAGTTGCCGTCTAGTTGCTTTACGGCAGCAAAGCGACAAACCTCAGCGCAAACGCCGCAGGCGGTGCATCTATCGGGATTGATGACGGCGCTGTTGCCGCTGATAAATGGCAGCGAGCTGTCGTGGTGCGGATTCAGCAGCAGGTGCAGGTCGGCGGCGTCCACGTCACAGTCGGCAAACACCGCTGTGTGCTCGGCCGCCGCCAGTGTCGCCAGCGCTGCTGTGATACTGGTTTTGCCGGTGCCACCTTTA
>JAMOOS010000098.1 GCA_027065245.1 Desulfuromonadaceae bacterium
GTGAGGATGGAAGTATCGGTGGTCAGGGCGATGGCTGCCATGGCAGCGCGGTTGCACAAAAAGCGCCCCACCAGCTCGGCGGCAAAGTGTTGAGCATCGGCAGCACTGCCGCCGTTGCCCATGATGATGATTTTACCGCCGCCACGCAAGGCAGCACACATCCGCCGCGCACAGGTGGCAACAGCGATATTCATAGGGATAACCGCCTGTTCAATCACCTGGATATGGCGCTGCAACTGGCGGGTAACATTTTGGTCCATCGTCTACGTTTCTCCTATTGCGCCGCCTTGCCATCGAGCAGGGCGCACACGTTGCGATACACTTCATCTACGCCGATACTGCGAGCGCACCGTTCATCGTCGTCACACTGTTTGCGTAAACATGGTGAGCATTCCAGCGGCGCCTGCAGACGGCAGTGGGGCTCCCCGGCGGGACCGTTACGTTCAGCGTCGGTAACCCGGTACAGCGATAGCGTCGGCGTAGCAACGGCGGCAGCGATATGAATCGGCCCGGTATCGCAGCCCACCACCACGGCGGCGGCATCCAGTAGCGCCACCAGTTGCGGCAAAGAACAACGCGGCCAGATATGCGCCGTCGGCGCGGCGGCGGTAATCATTTGAGCGGCCTGATGCTCCGCTACGTTTCCCCAGGTGAGCAGCAGATGGCAGTCACCGCGCTGTTCCAGACGGCGCGCCAGGGCGCACCAGTTATCCAGATGCCACAGTTTGGTTGTCCAGGTGGTACCGTAATTCAGGACCACCAGCGCTCGTCGCTGCAATTGCAGGCGCTCCAGTTGCCGCCTAACCTCCCGCCGGGCGGTTTCATCAACAGGCAACGGTCCCGCCAGCGCCACGTCGATCTCCCGCCCCATAGCCCCTCTGGCCACGGCCAGACAACGGGCCGCGATATGATGTTCATGCTCCGCCACAGCCACGCGATGGTTGGTAGCCAGCAGATTGGGCCATTCACGCACCTGATGGCGATCAAAACCGTATTTGTCACCGCCGCGGCTGACGAGGGTAAAAAAACCGCTCTTGCTGTTTCCCTGCAGATCCAGCACCACATCATAGCGCTCCTGCCGCAGACGGCGGCAGAAATGATACACCTGGGTCAACATGTTGCTCAAACCCAGTTTGCGCCACTGTTTGGTACGCAGGCTGATCACCCGCCGCAGCAGGGGGTGGCCGTGCAGCAGCGGCGCAAAACTCTCTTCCACCAGCCAATCCACCTGGACGCCGGGACTGGCGGCATGCAGATAAGCCAGTACCGGCAGGGCGTGCACCACATCACCTAAAGCACTCACTTTTACAATAAGCACCTTCATAACCGGCTACTCCAGCAGCTCGGCGGCAGCGGCGATTACATCAGCCGCACTGATGGCGGTCATGCAGCGGTGATCCTCCGGGCACTGCCGCAACAGGCACGGCGCGCAATCGGTCGCCTTGCGGACAATACGCACATTGGCCGCCAGCGGACTGGTGGTGGTGTGATCGGTGGGACCGAATACCGCCACAATAGGCACACCGAAAGCGGCGGCCACATGCATGGGACCGGAATCGTTGGTCACCAGCAGTCGGCTGCACGCCAGCAGCGCCATCATCTGCCTTACACTGGTAGTCGCTATGGTGTTGATAACCGGCCCGGTCATGGCGGCGGCAATATCGCGACCGATCTCCACCTCCGCCGGGCCGCCGGTAAGGACAATGGCAGCGTCATAGCGGCGGGCCAGCTCATCAGCCACGGCGGCAAAACGCTCCGGCAGCCAGCGTTTGGCGCTGCCGTAAGCGGCACCGGGATTAATGGCGATAACGTTGTCGCTACCCAGGCGCTGCCGCGCCCAGGCCAGTTCGTCATCACTGCACGCCAGTTGCAACGCGCCTTTACCTTCGTTACTGCCGATGCCGAGACGATGCAGCAAAGTAAGATAGTAATCGCTGTGATGCAGCCGCCGATCGGCGGCAGTGACCGGCACCGGATAGTTCAGCAGCAGGCGGCGGCCATCGGTAACATAACCGGCGCGCCGTGGAATAAACGCACCGGCGGCAATAAGGGCTGCCTCAATGGCATTTTGCAGCAGAATAGCGGCATCGAAACGGCGCGCGCGCAACTGTGCGCACAAGCGCAACCGGCCACGCCAGCCACGGTGTTCACCCTTTTTGTCGTATATCAGCACCTCGTCCACGGCGGGGTGGTAACTGAACAACTGCGCCACCAGCGGATTAGCCAGCAACACAATGTGTGCCTGCGGATAGTGGCTGCGCAGCGCCGCCAGCGCCGGAGTGGTCATCACCGCATCGCCAATCCAGTTGGTGGCGCGCACCAGTATGGTCTGCAGCGGCTCGGCGCCCAGTTTCGCTTTGGCCACCGCCGCTACGCCTCCAGAGCCTGCGCTTCGTCAATCAACATCACCGGCACATCGTCACGGATCGGGTACGCCAAACGACAATTCCCGCAAATCAGGCGCTCGCCATCCAGCTTCAGTTCGCCGTGACATTTAGGGCACACCAGCAGTTTCAGCAATCGCTCACTTACAGCCATCTCTCTACTCCCCACAATCAACCTTGTTAAACAGCTCCTGTACCCGTGGCGACAGCACATCGTCGCCGACAATCTCCATTTCCAGCGCCACACTGCAGCAGGTAACCGGCAGTGCAACGTCCTGCAGTTTTACCATATCTTTTTCGGTCACCAGCAGATAATCTATATCGTCCGTAAGCAGCGCCTGCAACCGCTCCAGGTCAGCCGCCCCATA
>JAMOOS010000099.1 GCA_027065245.1 Desulfuromonadaceae bacterium
TGGTGGTCTCCTCACTTACACCGATGAGATTACGCGCCAGCTTGCGCCAGTAGCAGGGATCTTCGTCGAGGGTGTTGTTGAGCAGGGTATCGACGATACGGATCTCCTCGTGGTCGGTACACACCGGCGGCTTGGTGCCACTGCGCTCAAACTCCTCCTCCCGCTCCACGCCGCGATGCACCAACAGGGTAGCGTCGCCGCCGTCGTCGAGAATCATGGTGGGTCCATCGGGAAAGCTGAGGGTTTTCTTGGTATATTCCCAGTATTCTTCCAGACTTTCCCCTTTTATGGCGAACACCGGCACGCCGGTGGCGGCAATGGCGGCGGCGGCATGATCCTGAGTGGAGTAGATGTTGCAGCTGGCCCAGCGCACGTCGGCACCCAACGCTACCAGGGTTTCGATGAGAACCGCGGTCTGAATAGTCATGTGCAAAGAGCCGGAGATACGCGCCCCTTTGAGGGGCTGACTGTCGCGGTATTCGTCGCGCACCGCCATCAGGCCGGGCATTTCAGTCTCGGCGATGGTGATCTCCTTGCGCCCCCAGTCTGCCAGTTGCATATCCTTGACGATTGATTCACTGCTTACTGCGGCCATGGGTTTTTATCTCCTTTATTACTGACTTGAGTTGGATAAAAAATGCCGCCGGGAACACACGCCCGGCGGCACAATTGCTGTTAACATTCGCTTTACAGTCCGGCGCGCTGACGCAGAGAGTCGACGCGATCGCAGCGCTCCCAGGTAAATTCCGGCAATTCCCGGCCAAAGTGACCGTAGGCGGCGGTATGGCGATAGATGGGACGGAGCAGATCGAGGGTGTCGATGAGGCTGGCCGGACGCAGGTCAAACTCTTCGCGCACGATGGCGGCAATTTTATCCGACGGCAACACGCCGGTGCCGAAGGTGTTTACCATCACCGATACCGGCTCGGCCACGCCGATGGCGTAGGCTATCTGCACCTCACATTTTTGCGCCAGAGCTGCGGCTACCACATTTTTGGCCACATAACGCCCCATGTAGGAAGCGCTGCGGTCGACCTTGGAGGGATCCTTGCCAGAAAACGCCCCGCCGCCGTGAGAACCCTGACCACCGTAGGTATCGACAATAATTTTGCGCCCGGTAAGGCCGCAATCACCCATGGGGCCACCGATGACAAAACGGCCGGTGGGATTGATATAGTATTTGGTATCGGCATCGACAAGAGCGGCGGGCAGCACTTTTTTGACCACCTCTTCCATCACCGCTTCTTCGATCTGGGCATGACTGGCATCAGGATGGTGCTGGGTGGAGATAACCACGGCATCAACACGCCGCGGCTTGTCGTCGACATACTCGATGGACACCTGTGACTTGCTGTCGGGGCGCAAAAAATCGATAACACCGTCTTTACGCGCCGTCGCCATACGTTGGGTAAGCTGATGAGCCAGCATGATGGGCATGGGCATAAACTGGGCGGTATCGTTACAGGCGTAACCGAACATCAGCCCCTGATCCCCGGCGCCCTGATCTTTGTACAACCCCTCGCCGGCGGTAACCCCCTGCGAAATATCGGGCGACTGGCGATCCAGCGATACCAGCACCGCACAAGTGTCGGCATCAAAACCGATGGCGGAATCGGTAAAACCGATTTCGCGTACGGTCTGACGCACGATTTCGGCATAATCGACCCGTGCTTCGGTGGTAATTTCACCGGCCAGTACCACCATACCGGTGGTGATGAGAGTTTCGCAGGCCACGCGAGCATATTTATCCTGACTCAAAATCGCGTCGAGAACGGCATCAGAGATCTGATCCGCCATTTTATCGGGATGGCCCTCACTTACCGATTCGGAGGTAAACATAAAATCTGTCATTGGCATTGCGGTTATATTCCTTTCAGAAATTTATCAGACAAACTCCCACCCTACTTCCACATCGGGCAGATAGATCTTCATTTGACGTTCAACGCACTCTTTTACTTCATCGGCGGTGGTCAGCGCCAGTATTTTTGTCAACAGTTCACGGCCATTTTCGCTGTGCCACTGACCAAGCAGCTTTTTTACCTGCGAAATTCCGCCGCTGTTCATGGACAGTTCGCTGTAGCCCATGGCCAGCAACAGCATGGCGTAGATCGGTTCCGCCGCCATCTCACCGCAAATACAGGCGGGGATACCCTCACGTTGAGCCGCCTCGGCTACCATGGTGAGAGCGCGTAAAATGGCGGGATGGAGCGGCTCGTACAGATAAGCAACGTGCTCGTTGCCGCGGTCAATAGCCAGACAGTACTGGATAAGATCGTTACTGCCAACCGAGAAAAAATCGACCTCGCGGGCAAACACGTCGCAAAGCAGCACCGCCGACGGCGTTTCCACCATGATGCCGATGGCAATTTCACTGTCGCAGGCAACCCCCTCGCCGCGCAGTTCCTCTATCACCTGGCTGATAATGGCGCGACAACTGCGCACCTCGGCCACACCGGATATCATGGGCAGCAGAATACGCACCTCACCCAACGCCGATGCACGCAAAATAGCGCGCAGTTGAGTACGGAACAGTTGTTGTTCGCGCAGTGACAGGCGGATGGATCGCAGTCCCATGGCCGGATTCGGCTCGTCACCCAGGCAGATATCGCTGACAAATTTATCGCCCCCCATATCCAGGGTGCGGATGGTTACCGGATGGGGCGTCACCTGCTCGATAATACGCTTAAACTCCTGAAACTGGATTTCCTCATCGGGTGGTGTCTGGCGCGCCATATACATAAACTCGGTGCGCAACAGACCGATCCCCTCGGCGCCGTTGTTGATGGCCAATTCCGCCTCTTCGGGAAACTCGATATTGGCCTTGATGGTGATTTTCCTGCCGTCAAGGGTCTGCGCCGGCAACTGACAGTACGACTGCAACTGCTGTCGATAGCGCAGATAGCGCTGCCGCTTTTCCTCGTAGTGCTTTATCGTATGTGCACACGGATTGACCACCACGCTGCCACTGCAACCGTCGACAATTATCCGTTCACCGCCCGCCACCAGGGCAGTGATATTTTCCAGACCGACCACAGCCGGGATGCCCAGAGAACGTGCCAGAATAGCAGTATGGGAAGTGCGCCCGCCCAGATCGGTAACAAACGCCACCACCTTGCTGCGATCCATTTGCAGAGTATCCGCCGGCGACAGATCGTGAGCCACCACCACCGCCTGGCTGCGCAAATCGGCGGTGGACTGCTGCACACTGCCACGCAGGTTGCGCAAAATACGTTCACCCACCATCTCGATATCGCTGCCGCGCTCACGCAGATATTCGTCATCCACCGCTTCGAAATTGCGCCGGAACCCCTGCAGCACCCGCCTGAGTGCCCCCGAGGCATTGATACAGGCGCTGCGTACAAGATTAGTGGTACCGTCCAGCAGCATCTGATCATCGAGAATCATCAACTGGGTGTCTATGATGAGCGAGTGTTCCTCGCTGTCATCTTTTTCTATGGAATTTCGCACCTGACGCAACTGCTCCCTGGCCAGAGCTACGGCGTCATTGAATTTGGCGATTTCGTCGTCGATGGCCGCGGGGCTGATACTCCACTCCTCCACATCAACCCGGCGCCGGTCGAGAAGATACACCTCGGCTATGACAATACCCGCTGACGCAGCTATGCCGTCAATGCGGAAGTTAATTTTTTCAGTCCTCGCCAAACTTGTCATTGATAAGTTTCCCAATGGCTTCCAGGGCGGCATCGGCATCACGGCCTTCGGCACGCACGCTTATGACGGTTCCCTGCGGCGCAGCCAGCATCAATATCCCCATGATACTCTTGCCGTTGACTTCCATATCGTCCTTGGTAACAAAAATATCCGCCTCAAACGTACCCGCCAGTTGCACCAGTTTGGCCGCAGCACGGGCGTGCAAGCCGAGACGATTTATTATTTCAAATTCTTTTACCGCCATAACCTCACGTCTTTATTGCTATAATTTTAGATAAAAAACAGACTGTCTGTCGCCAGCACCAGCCCCAGCAGCAGCGTCAGAGCCACAATAACCGGCACCCCCCGTCGCAGACTCCACACCAGCACAGCCAGCAGCAGCGGCAACATCAGCGCAGCGGCAACCAGCGGCACAACCGGCAGTTCCTGCCGATGCACCATCAGCGCGCACAATACCGCCAGGGCAACGACAACGATATGCTTGAGCACCACGGCAATATCAGCCAGCCGCCAGCGGCGCGGCAGATCCACCAGTTGAGCGCCCAGACGCCACCCCAACCACGCTCCACCAAGACGGGTGACAACAGCAGGCACATTAAACAGCGCCAGCATCAGCAGCGGCGCCCACTGGTAACCGCACCAGCCCAGCACCACCGCCACACAGGCGGACAGTGGCCGCCAACCGCCCCAGAACAGCGCATCACCCACGGCGGCAAACGGCGCCATAACCGCCGAACAAAAAGCCGGGGCAGCTATAGGAGCAGCGTCGTTGGCGGCGCGCTGTTCCTCCAGCGTTACCGTTGCGGCCGCCAGAGCCGGAGCCAGAAAAGTGTTGGTGTTAAAGTATTTAAGATAATCCGCCACCAGCTCCTGTGCTGTACGCTGCGGATACAACCGCCGCAATTCCGGCAGCAGCACAAAACACCAGCCCAACCCCTGAAACTGGCGATAATTCCAGCTGGCCTGCAACAACAAGCAGCGGATATTCAGGCGCAGCAAGCGCCACAATGCCGTAACGCCCGCTTTCATATCAGCACAACTCCAACACTACCAGGGCTAGCAGATAGCTACCGGCAAACAACAGCACCATCCGCCGCCCCATATTAAGAGCAACCAGCACCGCCGCCACTCCGACCAACACATAAGGCAGGTAAAGCCAGGCGGGATGGACCAGGCTGATATCAGCAATAATAACGGCGCCAATATGGATAAGCGCGACAGTGGTGGCGGTTATCAGCGTCAATGACAATAACGACGCCAGCGCAAACACCGCCAGCCCGCAGTTATTGCAAGCGGTTATGGATGGCAAACCGCCATGGGAATGAGCCGGGTCAGCCTGAATAAACAGGCGTTCATTGATGTGCCGCGCCCAGATATCACAACACTTGCCCGCCTCGGCCAGTATCGCCACCACCAGCACCACCAATGCCAGCAGCAAAGCGCTGTCGGCGCCGGGGCCGGAATAGACACGCAGCACCAGCACTGCCGCAATGGCGGCCTGGGTATCGTCGGGAGCCACTGCCGCCCCCACCGGCAGGCGCATCAGCCACAGTAACTCCAACAGTAGACCAACCTGGAAGGCAACACTGAAATTGCCCAATACCAGCCCGGTGGCGCAGGCGCACACCAGCGGCCGCGACAACAATGTCTGCGCCAGAGCGGTGCGATCCAGCCCCGCCAGCAGAGAAATTGCAATCACCATAGCCCACTGCTGCGCCGCCAGCACCGTCTACCTCAATTTCCGACAACGGCAATCCCAGTGCAGTATTTTATCGCTGGGAACGCACTGGGCGCTAATATCCACCCCCAGGCGCGCCAGTTCTTCCAGATCCTCAATATCCTGATCATCCATATACAGGGTAGTGGAGATACAGCAACGACACGCCCCGGCATGCATATTGCCAAGATTAAGGGCATCAAAACGACAACCGTGACGATAGGCATACAGCGCCTCGGCCGGAGTGGCAAACAGCAGCAGTACCCGTGCCTGCGGGGGGAAATCACACCCGCCCGCCTCTTCGAGCTGGGCGTGGGAACATATACGCACAGCTATGGAAGACGGCACTACCGCCTGCATCAGTTGACAACGAAAACTATCGCCAGCCAGTTCATCATCCACCACTACAATGCAGTCAGCATGAACATGGGGCACCCACGCTTCCAGCACCTGTCCGTGAATCAGGCGATTATCCACCCGTGCCAGTACAATAGCCATCAGTTACCGATACCACAAAGAATGTCACTGGTTAAAATTATGTTCTTCTGTCCGTATTTTTTCAAAAAATCAGCCAGCACTGCCAGTTGCATGCTGTCGCGGCTGCTGACAAATTTTATCAGCATGGGCAAATTGACACCGTTGATAATCTCCACTGCGTCCTTGCGCAAAAAACGGGCACTGACATTAGCCGGGGTACCGCCGAACATATCGGTCATGATGATCACACCGTCGCCGTCGGCGGAAACTTCATCTATGGATTTATTCATGCTGGCATGTATCTCGTCCAGGTCGGCGCCACTACTGATGGAATGACAGCGCGCAGCCGCCACCGGGCCGACTATGACCTCCACCGCCTGCAATAACTGCTGCGCCAACTCACCATGACTGACAATGATTAATCCTACCATCAACTCTCCCTGACCAGATCGCGGTGTACCACTTTTATATCCTGCACGCCGTCTATATGTCGGCTCATCTCCTCCACCACGGCCACACTACGATGATGACCGCCGGTACAACCAACAGAGATGGTAAGATAACTTTTACCTTCCCGCCGATACTGGGGCAACATAAAATTAAGCCATGAACAGGTATGCCGCAAAAATTCCTGACACAACGGCTGGCCAAGTACATAATCACTCACCGCCTTGTCACACCCGGACAGGGGACGCAGCGCCTCGATATAGTGAGGATTGGGCAGAAAACGCACATCGATCACCAGATCAGATTCCAGCGGCACCCCGTAACAAAAACCAAACGACTGCAGACGCACAAACATGGGCAGGCGCTGTTCGCCGGAACCGTGCAGACGCAGCAGAACACTTACTTTGAGCTGATGCACCGACATCTCACTGGTATCAAAAATAACATCCGCCCTGGCACGCAGCGGCTGCAGCAACACCCGCTCGCGCGCTATGGCAGCGGCAATATCGCTATAGCTGGTAAGGGGATGACGCCGCCTGGTGGTGGAATAACGGCGAATAAGGACATCGTCGCCGGCATCAAAAAAGAATATCTCCACCTCGTGCCCGGCTTCGGCCACGGCGGCGAACACCTCGGCAGCATCGTTGAGAAACGCCGGGTTGCGCGCGTCAACTACAATGGCAATACCGCTGCGCCCCAGTTTTTCCAGACCGTCGGCAACCAGAAATTGCTCCAGCACCACGGTAGGAAAATTATCCACCACATAATAGCCGTCATCCTCCAGCACCTGCGCCGCCGTCGTTTTACCCGAACCGGACAAACCGGTGATAATAATAAAACGCACCGTAAACTACTCCAGGTTGTCGCCGATAATACTGTGGGAGCGCTGCTGGGCGACCTCGGCCATCCGCTTTTCCAACCGGTCCTGAAACTCACGCGCGCTGTTATAACCCATCTCCTTGAGCAGTTGATTACGCGCTGCCACCTCGATAATGGAGGAGATATTACGCCCCGGACACACCGGCACTTTGAGCAGCGGCACCTGAATACCGAGCAGATCGTAGAACTGCTCGTCCAGACCGAGACGGTCGTAATCACCATCTTCATCCCACTCCACCAGTTCTATCACCACGTCTATTTTCTTGCGCTCGCGAATGGCGGAGACACCAAACAAGTGCTTGATATTGAGAATTCCCAAACCGCGAATTTCCATGTGATAGTGCAGCAGGTCACTACCTTCGCCAAACAGCACCGCTGGCAACTTGAGCCGCACCTTGACCACATCGTCGGACACCAGACGGTGACCACGCAGCACCAGATCGAGGGCGCACTCACTCTTGCCGATGCCACTCTTGCCAATCAGCAATACGCCAACGCCAAAGACATCCACCAGAACACCGTGTACCAGGGTGGACGGCAGCAGGCGTTCTTCCAGAAATTTACTGATAAGAGAGATGAACTGGGAGCTTTTCATCTGGGTGCGCAGCAGCGGCACGCTGTACTGGCGCGCTTTTTCGATGAGAACCGGGCGCGGCTGCTGCCCCTTGGTGATGATAAAGCAGGCAAAGCCAAGCTGGCACAGGCGATCTACGTTGCGCTCGGCAACGTCATCGGCAAGCTTGTCGAGGTAGCTAAGTTCGGTGGAACCGAGTATCTGCACCCGGGTGGGATGGAGAAAGCTCAAGTGGCCGGCAAAAGCCAGGCCGGGCTTCTGAATACGGTGCGACTCGATCTGGCGATACAGACCGTCCTCACCAGCCAGTACTTCCAGTTCCAAACCGGTATCCTGCTCCGCCAGTAACGCTTCGACACTCAGTTTTGCCACAAGCTACCACCATTTCCGCGCGGGATACCCAGATATCCCCATCCATTATGGTTAGTTGATCACGCCCCTGATCAGGCCGCTTCCTGCTCACTGATAATCTGGTATATCTCTGCGGCGCTGTCTGCTTCCAGCAACATTTCACGCACCCCGGCATCCTTGAGCAGCTTTGAAATCCGCGCCAGTGTTTTCAGGTGCACACTCACCGAATCTTCGGACGCCAGCAGCAGAAAAAACAGGTGCGCCGGCTTGCCGTCCATGGAATCAAAATCGACCCCGCTCCGACTGCGGCCAAAGGCCAGCACCAGGCGGTCAAGGCTTTTCAGCTTGCCGTGAGGGATGGCTACCCCTTCACCGATGCCGGTACTGCCCAGTTGCTCACGCTCACGCAGCACCGCCACCACCTCGTCGCGATTAAGCTCCGGCATGGCGCGCAACAGCACGTCGGTCATCTCTTCAAGCAGTTCATCCTTGGTTGAAGATTTAAGGTCCGCCTCAATGGCGGCGGGATCAAGCAGTTCAACAATATTCATAATTTCACATTCCGACGTCGCCGCGACGGCAGCAGCAGCCACCGCCGCGACCACATTCCGGGCTAACCTTCCTCAGGAACAATAAGACCGTAATTGCCGTCTTTGCGACGATACAGCACATTAATCTTTTCACTGGTATCGTCACTGAATACAATAAAATCCTTGTGCAGCAAATCCATCTGCATTACCGCCTCATCTACCGACAGCGGCTTGAGAGAGAAACTATGCGAGCGGATAACCTTGGGCTCGGCGCTCTCTTCCTCAATACTGGAAGCCTCGAATATAGTTTTGGTAATGGCGCGCTCCTTGCCGCTGCGCGGCGTATGGCGCTTGAGTTTTTCCTTGTAGCGCTTGAGCTGCCGTTCCAGCTTGTCTATCACTTCGTCGATGGCGGCATACATATCATCGACAACTTCGGCTGAGGCCTTTATGGTAATTCCCTTGGCACTGATCGTTACTACAGCCTTGTGGCGTTTCTTGCTCTCTACGGTCAGCACCGCCTGCACATCAATCGGCTCGTCGATATATTTATGTACCCGAGCCAGTTTTTCCTCTGCATAATCACGTAATGCATCACTGGTATCCATGTGCCTGAACGTAACAGCAATCTCCATAAATCCTCCTTCGATGTTAAGACACCGCTATCGGTGTCGAATAGTCTAGAATAATCTCTTGCGTGCCGTGGATGATCCGATCCCCAGCATCTCCCGGTATTTTGTAACAGTGCGCCGGGCAATGTCAATTCCATCCCGGCGCAAAAGTTCCACTATCTTCTGATCAGAATACGGCTTTTTGGGATTTTCGGCAGCAATTATTTCTTTTATGCGGCTTTTAACACTCTCCGAAGCGATGGCGCCGCCGCTGGTACCGATACCACTGTTAAAAAAGAACTTCAACTCAAACAGCCCCTGCGGCGTCTGCACGTACTTATTGGTGGTTACCCGGCTGATGGTGGACTCGTGCATCTCTATATCTTCCGCCACCTCACGCAATACCAGCGGCTTGAGATAATCGATGCCATAATCGAAAAAATCGCGCTGGAACTTGACGATACTGCAGGTTACCCGGTAGATGGTGCGCTGGCGCTGATGAATACTTTTTATCAGCCATTCCGCCCCACGCATCTTCTCCTGAATATATTCGCTGGTGGCAGAATCAACTGTTTTACTCGACAGTATATTGCGGTAATACGAGCTGATACGCAAATTGGCCAGCCCGTCGTCATTGAGTGTTACCACATAGTCGCCATCGCGTTTGAAGACAAAAATATCCGGCGTGATATATTGCACGTCGGTGGTATTATAGCCGCTGGCCGGATAGGGATCGAGGGTTGCCAGTTCTCTGGCCGCCTGCAAAACATCATCGACACTGACGCCGCATTTGCGCGCTATAACCTGATAACGCTGCTGCTCCAGTTCCCGGGCAAAATCGCGGATAACACGCATGGCCAACGTCTCTGCCATGCCCAGATTTTCCAGTTGCAGCATCAGGCATTCGGGCAGATTACGCGCTGCCACGCCCACCGGATCAAAGCGTTGCACCACTGCCAGCACCGCCTCCACATCAGCCACTTCACACGAACATTGCCCGGCAATCTCCTCCAGCTCAGCCACCAGATAACCGTTATCATCCAGATTACCAATGACAGCCGCCCCGATATGTTGTTGCCGCTCGCTTAAATCAGACAGCCGCAATTGCCACAACAGATGCTCCCACAGGTTGTCGGATCTGGCCAGAAGATTTTCGTAGCTGGGCGGCTCATTGTCACTGCTGTTGTCGACAAGGCTTCCCCCCTGGGTGAAGCCTTGCAGATAGGTTTGCCAGTCGTCGATCTGCTCCAGGGCAGTCGCCTCCCCGTCCACAACGGCAACTTCATCACCATCAGCAACGACATTATCGTCAACCGGCAGTTTCTCATCCACAGCGGCACTTTCCGCCTCCGGTGGATCATCGACATCCACCACCTCCTCCAGTACCGGGTTCTCCTCCAGTTCCTGGTTGACAACCTCCTCCAGTTCCAGACGCGACAATTGCAGCAGCTTTATCGCCTGCTGCAACTGTGGCGTCATCACCAGTTGCTGTGTAAGTTTAAGTTGTTGGCGTAACTCCAGTGCCATCGATTGCCTTATCTAAAAAATACCCGTTTGCTGCGGGTGCTGTTTCTCTATGGTTACAGACGAAAATCCTTGCCGAGATAAATCTCGCGCGCCAGTTCGCTGGACGAGATGTGCGCCGGCGTACCTTGTTCCAAAATTTGTCCGGCATTAAGGATATAGGCGCTGTCGCATACTCCCAATGTCTCCCTGACATTATGATCCGATATCAGCACGCCGATACCGCGCTTTTTAAGCCCCGTGATAATCTCCTGCAAATCGTTCACCGCCAGCGGATCGATACCGGCAAACGGCTCGTCCAGCAAAATAAACAGCGGATCGATCACCAGCGCGCGGGCAATCTCGGTGCGGCGGCGTTCACCGCCCGAAAGAGCATAGCCAGGTGATTTAGCCACATGCTCCAGGCGAAACTCCGCCAGCAACTGCTCCAGCCGCTCGCTACGAATCCGGGCATCATCAACATGATACTCCAGTATCGCCAGCAGATTCTCCTCCACGCTCAACTTGCGAAATACCGATGCCTCCTGCGGCAGGTAGGCAACTCCGGCGTTGGCGCGCCGATACATGGGCCAAGTGGACATCTCGCTCTCATCGAGAAATACCTGGCCGCCGTCGGGCTTTACCAGCCCCACCATCATGTAAAACGATGTGGTCTTCCCGGCGCCATTTGGTCCCAGCAAACCGACAACCTGGCCCGATTCCACCTGCAGATCGACGCCGTCAACCACCTTGCGTCCCTGATAGGCTTTTTCCAGAGCGGTGGCCCGCAGTTTGTGACTACTCACTGATTTTTTTCTCCGGGAACAAACATGGCGCGCACCCGTTGCTTGCCTCCCTCTACAATACTACGATTATCATTAAGATAAACGATAATCCGTTCGCCACTGACATTATTTTCTCCTTCGACAACACGCGGATCGCCGGTCAGGGTAATTTTACCGTCCACCCGGTCGAACACCGCGTGTCTGCCGGTGGCGGTACGACCGGTCTGGACGATACGTACATCGCCGTCGGCAACTACCTGGGTAATATCCCTCCTGCCGCCTTTAGCGGTGGCAGCGGCATAATGGACCGTCATGGTTTTGGCGTAAATAAACACATCACCCTGCTGCGCCTGCACCGCGCCGGAAAATACCAACACCTGCTTGCTGTCGTCGGCGTCCAGATGGTCGGCGGTTATTTTCACAGGCGCGTTGCGCTCAAATACGGCAGCGCCATCGGCTGCCGTTACCCTTAGAGGAATCACCAGCAACAGCAGTGCAATTATCAACCAGCGCATGTTTAACCTCCGCTCGACGGCGTATATTTCACCGCCACATTGTTGTTTATGTGCCAAGTTGACCGCGCCAGGTCGATCCGCATCCCCACACCGGTAACATCCATCTCGGCCGAGGTGATATGCACCGGATCAGCCGTGGTTATTACACCTCCCGCCGCAGCGCCGCCTCTGCTGTAGTGCAGCGAATTACTGGTAAAACGGTAACCGCTGGCGGTGGTAATCACCACATGGCCGCGCACCTCAACCTGGCCGCTGTCCATATTGGCCTGTCCTTCGTCACCGGTAAGAACCACATCGCCAAAATCACCATAGTCATACAACTGCATGGTTACCTGTTTAAGCAGCGTGTCCTTACTGTCCAGATCGTGGCTGGCACTGACAGCACTGAGAGTCCAGCGTTTTTTGCCCGCCACGGTTTCGGTATAACTGAAATTGCCCAGAGATGCGTCGGCACTCATCTTGACCCCGGCCATTATATCCTTAAGCTTGTCGGCGCGCTGATAAAACACCCCGGTAGCCACCACCACCGCGCTGACAACAACAATTGCCACCACCAGGGCATAACGTATTTTCTGCCGTCTATCCAATGCAGCTCCAACAGCTAATCAGTAAAATAGCGCCCGCACACTTCGTCCCAACGCCCACTGCGGCGCAACAGCAGATCGCAGATCTCGCGCACCGCCCCGGCACCACCGGGCAGCGAGGCGACATAGTCGACATAAGGCTTGACATCGCTCACCCCGTCAGCCACGGTACAGGCAAACCCCACCCGGCGCAGTATGGGCAGATCGACCACATCATCACCCACATAGGCCACCTGCTCATCGCACAGATCCCGGTCGGCCAGAATCTGCCGGTACGGCTCCAGCTTGTTTTTGGCGCCCTGATACAACAAGGAGATTCCCAGCTCCGCCGCTCGCTGCTCCACTACCCGCGAGCTGCGCCCGGTGATAATCCCCACCTCGATACCGGCGCGCTGCACCAGTTTAAGGCCGTGACCATCGCGCACATGAAACGCCTTGCTCTCCACACCGTTGTTATCATAAATAATCCGCCCGTCCGTCAGCACACCGTCAACATCGAGCAACAGCAATTTTATCTTAGCCAGTTTTTGCATCATACCACCCCCGCGCGCAGCAGGTCGTGCAGATGGACAATACCCACCGGCACCCGCTCATCTTCGGCGGCAAACACAAACAGGGAGGTTACCGAGTAACGCTCCATAAGCTGCACCGCCTTGGCCGCCAGATTGTGGCGCAGAACCCGCTTGGGGCTGCGACTCATCACCGCCGTGATCGGTTTGTCCAGCCCGGCGGCGGAATGCTCCAGACAACGGCGCAGATCGCCATCGGTGAACACCCCCACCAGTGCGCCGCCATCGTCTATAACACCGGTTATGCCAAGTTTTTTATCGGTTATTTCAAACAGCGCCTCTTTTACCGAGGTATCCTCGCCCACCAGCGGAATTTCGCCATCGCAGTGCATCAGATCTTCAACACGCAGCAACAGCCGCTTACCCAGGGCGCCGCCGGGATGGAACAGGGCAAAATCTTCGGCGCTGAAATTCTTGCGTCGCAGCAGCGCCACCGCCAGGGCATCGCCCATGGCCAGTGTGGCGGTGGTACTGGCGGTGGGCGCCAGCCCCAGCGGACAGGCCTCTTTTTCCACCGAAATATCGAGAAACACATCACCAGCCAGCGCCAGAGTACTGGCAGGGTTGCCGCTCATGGACAACAAACTCAGCCCCATCCGCTTGATTACCGGCAAAATACGGACAAGCTCCTCAGTCTCGCCGGAGTTTGACACAGCGATAACCACATCACCCTTCATCAGCATCCCCAGATCGCCGTGAATCCCCTCGGCGGGATGGAGAAAAAACGCCGGCGTACCGGTAGACGCCATGGTGGCGGCAATCTTCTGACAGATCAGCCCCGATTTGCCCATACCGGTAATCACCACCCGGCCGCTGCAGGCGGCGATCAACTCCACCGCGCGCACAAACGAGTCGTCCAGCCGGGCGCGCATGGCGCTGATGGCCGCAGCTTCTATACTAAAGGTCTCGCGCGCCACCTCCAGGCACGCCTGAGCGTGTCGGTCAGTCATGCTACAACTCCTTTACCAGCGCGTCGATGGCCAGCAGCGGTTCCAGCAGAGCACGCAAATCGTCAAGATACAGAGAATTCGGCCCGTCGCAGCGGGCGCACTGCGGGTTCTCATGCACCTCCCAGAACAGGCCGTCT
>JAMOOS010000100.1 GCA_027065245.1 Desulfuromonadaceae bacterium
GCAAAGGGCAACTGCAACCGCTCCAGCACCTGCGCTTCGGGCACAAACGCCTGCTTGCATTCCGGGCACAGCACCCGCACCAGCCGCTGCGCCATGATACCGACAAGAGCCGAAGAGAGGAGGTAATCCTCCACCCCCAGCTCGATAAGACGGGTTACCGCTGCGGCGGCGTCGTTGGTGTGCAGGGTTGAAAACACCAGGTGACCGGTAAGGGCCGACTGGATAGCGATATCGGCGGTTTCACGGTCGCGAATCTCGCCGATGAGAATTACGTCCGGATCCTGACGAACGATGGAGCGTAAACCACCGGCGAAGGTCAGACCGGCCTTGGTATTCACCTCTACCTGGTTGATTCCTGCCAGCTCGTATTCCACCGGATCTTCGATGGTGATAATCTTTTTATCTGGAGTATTGATGCTGTGCAGGGCGGCGTACAGGGTGGTGGTCTTACCGCTGCCGGTGGGACCGGTAACAAGAATAATACCGTAGGGGCGGGTGATCAGCTCGGCAAAGCGCTCGGCATCGCCGGGGGGAAACCCGAGGTTTTCCAGACTGAAATCGATACGGCCACGGTCGAGAATACGCATAACCACACTCTCGCCATACATGGTGGGCAGGCAGGAAACACGGATGTCGATATCCTTGCCGGCAATCTTGGTGCGGATACGCCCGTCCTGGGGCAGGCGACGCTCGGCGATATCCATGCGCGCCATGATTTTAATCCGCGACACGATGGCCTGCTGCAGTTGCAGCGGCGGCGGTTCCTGCTCAATCAGCACCCCGTCCACGCGGTTGCGCACCTGGAGCTGATCCTGAAACGGCTCGATGTGAATATCACTGGCGCCACTCTCCACCGCCCGGGTAAGCAGCTGGTTCACCAGCTTGATTACCGGCGCCTCGGAGGCCATATCCTTGAGATACTCGGCGTCGTCAAAACCCAGGGTATCGACAACGGCATCGTCATCACCAGCGGCGTCATCGACGCTGTCGGGCAGGTAGTGCTGTTTTATCCAGGCGGTGATTTTTTCCTGCCGCGCCAGCTGCAGCTCTACCGTATGGTCGGGATACAGCGGCTTGAGCACATTGACGGTATGGTAGTTGTATGGATCGTTGACAACGATGGTAAGAACGCCGCCGTTTTCAGACAGCGGCATAAAGCAGTTATTCTGCATAAACAGCGGCGAAATCTGGGCAAACTGCTGCGCCTGATAATCCTCGGCCAGTTCACTGATAACCGGCAGTCCGAGATCCTCCGCCGCCAGGGCGAGAAACTGCTCCTCCGCCACCAGGCCGGTTTTAATCGCCACGCGGTAGTCGGCCTCGCCGTGCTGCGCCGCCGGCAGCACTTTTTTCAGCTCGGCGGCACTGAACAGGCCGCGCTCGATCATGATTCTGGTTATATTGGTCATGTGCCTTGTTTAACCCCTAACGGTTTGACCTGCGCAATGTCTTTAATTTGTACACCAGTCGATAGGCAAGAAGCAACGATTTAACCGCCAGCGCCAGGGCTCCGGCAGCCAGCCGTTTCTGCCACGGTCTAAGCATGGTGGTGGCGGCGATTCTGCCGTGCAAATAGTTATGCTGGTGATGGATATAAGCGGGAAACGAGCCGGCCACGCTACGAAAATCACTCCCACCCAAAGGGATTTCGCCGTAACAAGGCGGTTGCGGCATGGCATTGAGAGAAAGTGCCGCCAGCGGCAGCAGGCGATGGTAGTCGGCCACCATGGCGGCACAGCTGCGCCGTTCTTCCGCTGTCAGGCGTTTACGCACCTTTTCCAGCCGTTCAGGCTCATCCGCCAGACGCCGGACACATGCCACCAGCGCCGCCGCCTGAGGCTGAAAAAGAAAACCATCTTCGTCATGACTGATACGGTCGGCAAACGCGCCAATATCGGTAGCCGCCACCGGCACCGCCATGAGGCGCAGCTCGCTAAGGGTATAGCTAAAAGTTTCAGCACACACACTCAGCAACAACGCCACATCCGGTGCTATGACATCCACCTGCTGCTGCAATTCGGTACGGGCGTAGGCTGAAATAACGGTTACGCCATCCACAGCGCTGTATTCGGCGCCTTCGTTACCACAGCCGAGCAGATACAGATCGCAGAATTCCAGCAACTGACCATAACATTCGCGCAGCAGACCACCGCCTTTCTGAGGCGACAACCCGCCCAGAATCAATACCCGCAGCTTACGCTCACCCGGCGGCGGCACTGTGGCGGCGCCAAGATCTACATCCATGCCGTGAGGGATGACAGTTAGGCGCACAGCGGCAAATCTTTCGTCCAGCGCCCGCAAATTATCGGCCAGCGCAGGTGTGAACGCCACCATGGTAATCTCCGGTCGGCGCAGCAGCTCGAGGTAGCGTTGGCGCAGCAGCTGCCACTGCCGCGCCCCGACATCGCGAAAAAAACGGTTATGCTCATTGCCGTCAAAGCACTTTTCCAGCCGATCAGCGTCGCAGTAACGACAGAGCCCGTCAAAACAGACATTCAGGGCGGGGCAAAACGGATAATAATCATGGCCCAGTACCAGGGTAGGTAATCCGGTGGCCAGAACATCGAGGCTATGACCGATTAAAGAGGAAACCACTACCGCCCCCACGCCAAAGCTGGAGACAATACTCTGCAAAATCCGCCGATAAGCGAAATTGGTCGTCGCCGTGGCGGCAATGGCCACCGGCAGTTCCCAACGCCGCAGCGGTTCACCGGCCGCAAGGCTGGCATACAGATGCAGTCGCTGACCGAACGCTCCCCAAGTGCCGACCGACTGCAAAACCAGATTGATGCGCCCGGTGTCAGCGGTACAGTAATCACGCACCCAGTGTTCCAGGCCACCACCCCAGCTGTGCATGATGTGCAGCTGCACCGGACTGTTATCGTACCAGGGCAGCTTATCGCCGGGCAGGCCACGCTGCAAGGCGTCGGCACAGGCATGGCGCAGGGCAAGGAAAGGATGGATACTGTTGAACTCACGCACTACCGGCTGCCCGGCCATAAAGGTATCGAGCTCAGCACCAGCGCTGCGGTTGTACACGTAAACGTGATCACACATTACGTGGTTAAAGCCGGCATCAACCAATCCCCGCGCCAGCCGCCACCACCACGGCGTCTCTGCCGAGTCATCTGCCGCCATAATCTGTTGCGCGACCGCCAGTGCGTGCCGACGCAAATAAAAACAGCCGGGGAGAAAACACGGTGCACCTGCCCGGCTGATCCGTCCCAGGCGAAACAGCAGCCGATTGATATGTTCCAGTTCCGGCGTGCCCGCCGCGCCGGAACGCAGATCAAGGTCAAACATGGCTGGGGTGTTGCTCAGGGGGGAAGTTGTAGCCACATCGTCGTCCCACGCTGCCACCCGGCGCAGATGCTCCAGGCAGTTATCAGCGCATACAACACCACCGCTTACCAGCAACAGATCACCTGGAGCCGCCATTGCCATACGGGCAAACAGCGCAGCATAAAAATCACCCTCGCTGTTGCCATCGAGTTCAACAACGGTGATTGCCGCCGTTGCGATATCTGTCGCCAGGCATGAACGCACGTCGGCACCACGACCGGTGCGACAAAACACACTCATGGCAAAAACACCGGCGCAAGCGGCAAAACTGGCTACCGTAGCCTTGAGGCTGTCATTGTTACAGCTGTTTTCTATAACACAGATATGCGTTGCGACAGCGGATATATCTGGCTGCGTCATTGCGGTTTTACCATCTTACGCAAAGGACGGGATACTTTCTCGATAGCACGTAAAACGCGCCAGGTACGGGAATTTTTTATCAGATTTAACTCGCTGCGAGCGCTGATAAGCGCATCGCGCAGGGTATCGACATTATCCAGGACGGTGGAATCAAGCCCGGCGGCCTGTTCGTCAGCATTGACGGCATACCAGGCGCAGTACGATTTGTGCGGATCGTCACAACAGAACGGATCGGGAAAATAATCTATAAGGTCACGCCGCGAACGGTACAGCACCCGCTGCTGACGGGTTATAGGCTGACCGTTGGCGAAACTGTTGTAGCAGCAGGGGGTAGTGCCGTACTGCTGCTGCCCGGCAGCATCACAGGCGGCCAGATACCAGGCACGCAACTGCTTAAGCGCCGGATTTCTGCTGCCGTATTTGTTGAGCATCACCTCCTGGGCCCCGCTGTCAAAACCGGAAAAGTGATAAAAACACAGCGGCTGACCATTAACAGTTATCCCCGTTTCGAGACTGCCGGCTACCTGTCGATTGGACAGGTTCCAGGTGCAGACGTTGTATATCGGCGCACGCAACACCTTGAGGCGCTCAAAAAAGCACGGTGCCAGATCAACCCAGCGCTGATCGGTAAACAGCCCGGCGGCGATATCATCGTAACAGAACTCACCCAGCCGCGCCGCCCACCAGTCGACAAATGCGTTGCCGTCGCCATCGTTTGCTATGGCAAGAAAACCGAGATTGAAAACCCCGTGCTTGAGGCTGCATATCTCGTTGTCGATAATGGCGGCATAATCGCTCTCCGGGACACATTGATGGGGAGTAAGAAGGATACTGGCCTCGTCCAGCGCCTGATCCAGGCTGTCCAGGGGGGAGAATACGACGATATCCGGGTCGAGGTAGATAACCTTGTCGGCCTGATAATGCTTGAGAATATACTGAAAACCGTACCCTTTTACCGCTGTGCACAACTCCACCAGGGAGTGTTTGAATATCCACGACTGCAAATTGTCTATCCCCAGATCTTCAATGTGGATAAGGTGGTCAAAATCCTCGTGTTCCATGTCAAGCCAGTCGGGCACAGCGTCAGACAGCAGCAGATGAAATACGGCGTCGGGCTGGTGCTTTTTCACCGACTGCGCCAGCACGCGTGCTTTAGGGATATAATTGGCAGTTACGCTGGTGAAAATATGCATATCAGGTACCTCGTTAACGGGTTATCTGGAAAAAACACTCTTTACCGCCCGATAAGCCTTGTACGCCGGGCTGTCTTCAATTGCCTTAAGCCGTGCACTCAGAGCGGCGTTTTCCTGTGTCAGTTCGGCCACCTCCTGCTCCCGTGTACGCACAAACTCCTGCGCCTGCCTCAAAGCGGCATCCAGTGTTTGTACCTGCTCCAGACGCTGCAGCGCCAGTTGTTGCGCTTGCGCCATGGCGTCACTGAGCTGCCGATGGCGCTCAACAATGGAAGCATATTCTTCCTTCTGGCTGTTGAAGGCATCAGTCATCTGCGCCAGCGCTTGTTCCAGACGCTGAATTTCAGCGCGCAGCCGGGCATGGAAAGCAGTGCGGCGGCTGGAAAAATCACCGGATTCAGCGGCATTGTCAGCCACAGCCAGTTCCGCCAGAGGTGTCGGCGTGGCGGCGACAATAAACTGATAGCTCAAGGCGTTGGGCAGTTCCTGCAGAATCTGCTGCCACGGCTGCGGCAGATCGCCGAAATCATCATCTATTTCGGTCTCTTCGGGCAGCCTGCTCACCACCTCGCGATGAACAACGCTTAACGCCGCCTGCTGCAGTGATGTTTCCAGGCTGGTGGCGGTAAAAAAGTGGACATGGCTGCGATCGAGCAATCCTTCGTCGCGGTAGTCAAAACGATCGCGCATCAAGCTGCCCACCACCGCCGCATGGGCGACATTCGGCACCGACAACAGCAATTTACCCTGTGGCTTCAGCAACTTGCGCGCTGCACGCAGAATCTCTTCCGGCTGGCGCAAATGTTCGAGCACGTCGGCGGCAATGATGTAATCGTAGCTTTCGCGCTCAAAGTGCTCTTCAAGCCTGATTACATCCAGATCGGCTACCAGCATGGTGTCACAGAATTTCTCCGCCCGGCACGCCATGTCCGGGCACAACTCCACGCAATCTACCCGGCAGCGCAACTGCTCGCTCAGATGGCGGGTGAAATAGCCGGTGGCCGGGCCCAGTTCCAGTACCCGGCTGTCCGCAGTTACCAGGGCGGCGATGCGTGCCAGGGCGGTATCGTCACTGAGAAAATTATCGCCGGAATAAATATGTGCCGCCGTTTCCCGCTCCTGGCTGGTGGCAACTGCCTCCGGCATCGACGTGCCTTCCGGCTTGCGCGCCACTAGCACGCTGTCGGCCCACACAGCGCTGTCATCTGCGTAACCTTCGGCATTCCAATTGGTTACGGCGCTGATTACTTCCATATCAACATAGCGTGCCATGGCGCGCAGACCATCTGGATAAAAACGCCAGCAATCCACCGGATAGCGGTGTTCTCGCCCGCCGGATGGCGCGATGATACAGCACAGCCCCCCCGGCTTGAGTACCCGGCGGATCTCAGCCATGGTAAGCCAGAAATACTCTATATGTTCAAACACCTGACCGGAGACCAGCACATCCACACTGTCGCTCTTCAGCTCGCCCCAGTTGTATGGATCATCCAGCACCAGATCGACATTGGGCCCGGCGGCTACATCGACGCCGATATAGCTCCAGCCGGGACAATCGAAGAATTGGCGGTAAGAACCACCGATGTTCTGGCTGCCCAGATCGACGATGGTAAGCTGATCATCGCGTCTTTTTTCAAGGTATTGGGCAACAAACTCGCGCATGTTATCCAGTGAGCTGAGATGCATGGTTTCAATCTACCTTTGTGTAATGCACGCTGGTATTCAAATCGGAGAGCAACCCACCCGGCAGCCGCGCGGCAACGCATTTAACCACCATGATGTCGTGAATCCAGTGGCACTGCCGTTGCTGATCAAAATCGCCATCGGCAACAGCCACGCCGAGACAGTATTCACCGGGATACAAGTTTAGCCACTGCTCAAAACGGAATGTTACCACCCGACTCTCACCAGCGTTAAATGGGGCCATATCTTCCCCCATTAGCAGGGTGTTATCGGCCAGCAACTCCCGCCCCAGACGATCCTTGAGTACAAAGCCACATACCGGCCTGCTGACCGCGCTGCGAGCGCGCAACAGCAGCCTCAGCTCCAACCACTCGCCGGAATAGGCTATGGGCTGGCAACCGTGGGCGTTGCGCATCTGCACACCGCAGATTTCCACACGCCTATCGCCGAACTGGCGACAACTGTCATCCACAGGATCAAACTGAGCTGCCTGAACCGCGCTGCCGCCATCAACCGGCGACTTGACTGTATCATCGGCGGAATACATGTATTCCAGATACTTTTCGCTGACAAAACGCGGGGTCCCATCCATACGTACCCGGCCACCGTCAAGCCACAGGGCGCGGTCACACAACTCCACGATGGCGTGAGTATCATGGGAGACGAATATCACTGTTCTGGTGGCAGCAAACTGCTTGATGCGCGCCATACACTTCTGCTGAAATTTCACATCGCCGACAGACAACGCCTCATCGATAATAAGAATCTCCGGATCGACAATGATCGCCACCGAAAACGCCAGCCTGACAAACATACCGCTGGAATAAGTTTTTACCGGCTGATGAATAAACTCGCCGATATCGGCAAATTCCAGTACAGCATCCACCCTGGCCGCCATCTCGGCACGGCTGAAACCAAGCAGCGCCCCACTAAAATAAATATTTTCCAGTCCGCTCATCTCCAGATTGAACCCGGCCCCCAGTTCCAGCAGCGCCGACACCCGTCCGTCAACGACACAACTTCCACCGCTGGCAGTGAGTACACCACTGATTATTTTGAGCAGGGTGGACTTGCCCGAGCCATTCTTGCCTATGACCCCCAACGCTTCGCCGCGACACAGTGAGAATGAGACATCCTGCAACGCGTGGAATTCGCGGTGATATTTTTTCCGCCGCGGATGCAACGCCTCTTTGAGACGATCCACCGGATCGGCATACAGGCGGTACACCTTGCTGAGGTTTTCAACCGTAATTACCGTATCAGTCATCACAGCACATCCGCAAAATGGGGCCGCAGACGTGAAAACACCAGCGCACCGCAGACAAATATCGCCCCGGTACACATCCAGAAATAGAGACCGTACAGAGGATGCTGCCAGAACCACACCTTATGGATAAAGCTGTCGCGAAACCCTTGAATGATGTAAAACACCGGGTTCAGTTTGATAACAGTCTGATAGCGATCTGGAATCATCCCCAGCGACCAGAAAATAGGCGTCAGCCAAAAACCGAATTGGATAAGCATATCGACAATCTGACCGACATCCTTGAGAAACACCACCAGCGCCGAGGTTAACCAGGTAAACCCCAGTAACAGCACCACCGCCGCGCTGCTGTAGTAGATCACCTGCACAGCATAGATGGTTATCGGCACATGATAAGCAAGAAAAAACACAAATATAACACCGATAAAAAACAAATGTACCACCAGCGCCGACAACATCTTAACCACCGGCAACATGCTGACTCGGAACACCACTTTTTTTACCAGATAGCTGCTTTCGACAACCGAGCCGGTACCCTGAGCCATACACTCGGAGATAAAAAACCACGGCACTATGCCGGTAATAAGCCATAGGATAAACGGGAAGTTGTCCACCGGTGCCGATTTAAAACCGACATCGAAGACAAACCAGAATATCATAATGGTCACCACCGGCTGGATGAACGCCCACAGCAGACCCAGGTAAGAGCCAAGATAGCGCGCTTTGAAATCGCGCGTCGTCAGTTGCAGCACCAACGCGCGATTACGATAGATATCGGCAAGAAAACCGGCAAAATGCCGCAACATGACGATAAGGCGGTTCATGGTCAACTAACTACCGATCCGCTTAAGATACCCTTTGGGGTTCCAGGTAATAAGAAACGATTCCATATCCCTGTCGATGGTGAACTCTCCGTTTTCGGCAACAAATGCCTCTATCGCTTCGTACGGCCCCGGCTGAGGACCGACATCGAGTCCATGATGGCAGATACTGTCCTCGACGATAAAATAATCCCCCGGTTTGACAAAGGCAGAATACATGCGCAGCACCGCCAGGGTATTATCAAAAGTGTGAGCGCTATCCTCAATAACCAGCACCCGCTCATCAGCGCCCACAAGCTCTTTGACTTTGTCAAACGAATCGCATGCTGCTCCTTCGATAAAAGTGATGCGGTGGTGATTGCGCGCCTGAGGATCGACTGTGGCATGGGATATATCCAGGCCGATAACCCGACCACTACCGAGGGCGTCGCACATGTGCGCCAGAGCAAGGGTACTGCCGCCACAATAATTACCGATTTCGATAATGACATCGGGACGCATGGAGGTAATTATCTCCTGATATACCCAGCAGTCCATTGGGCTTTTCAATGTTTTTATACCGAAATAACTGGTCTGCTCCATGATACGCTGCTGCACATGTTCCAGCACTTCGGCCAAGGGCATATCCAGATGATCTTCCATGTATTTCATAACTGCCTCACTTGTAGCGGTATCGCCGGAGCGCACCGTAATTAATCGAACAGATTGGCCTGCGCCAGCGCTGGCGCCACAGCGTCCTTGGCGGAAAGCTGCGGCGCCGCGTCTAGGGGCCAGTCGATGGCCAGTTCCGCATCGTCCCAGCGGATACAGCCCTCGCTTTGCGGCGCGTAATAACTGGTGGTTTTATACAGAAATTCCGCCATTTCGGACAGCACGACAAAACCGTGGGCAAAACCTTCCGGCAGCCAGAACAGCCGCTTGTTCTCCGCCGACAGACGCACCCCCACCCACTGACCGAACGTGGCACTGCCACGGCGGATATCCACCGCCACATCAAACACCTCGCCCACCACACAGCGCACCAGCTTGCCCTGAGCGGCGGGGGGAAGCTGATAATGGAGACCACGCAGCACACCACGGGCGGAGCGGGAATGGTTATCCTGCACAAACTCCACTTCACGCCCCACCGCCGCGTCAAAGTCCCGTTTGTTCCAGCTTTCCATAAAAAAACCGCGCTCGTCGCCGAACACCTGCGGTTCAATGATAAGTACGTCGGCTATTGCTGTTTTGATAATATTCATGGCTTTTTAATTTCAGGCAAACCCACACTCAGCACCCAACACAGCTTCAAGATAGTCGCGGTAACTCGAAGGCGGCGTTTCATCGATAACCCGCCGCATGGCGGCAGCGTCGAGATAGCCCTTGCGAAAGGCCACTTCCTCAAGACAGGCTATCTTAAGCCCCTGGCGCGCCTCCAGGGTGCCGATAAAGTGGCTGGCTTCGAGCAGACTCTGATGGGTGCCGGTATCAAGCCAGGCGATGCCGCGCTCAAGCTTTTCCACCTGCAAGCGCCCGCGACGCAGATAGTCCAGATTGACATCGGTAATCTCCAGCTCGCCACGCGCTGATGGTTTCATCTGCCGGGTAATCTCCACCACCTCGTTGTCGTACAGATACAGACCGGGCACTGCGTAGCGCGATTTCGGTTGCTGCGGTTTTTCTTCCAGGCCGATGGCGACACCGGCGCTGTCGAACTCCACCACACCGTAGCGCTGCGGATCGTGCACCGGATAGCCAAATACCTTGGCGCCAGCGGTAAATTCGGCAAAAATTCGTCCTAAACCCATTTTACCGTAGAAGATGTTATCGCCAAGAATCAGGCTGACACAGTCATTGCCGATAAAATCGGCGCCGATGGTAAACGCCTGGGCGATACCGCGCGGCTCTTCCTGCACCTCGTAAGTGAAATTGACGCCGAAACGACTGCCGTCACCGAGCAGCTCCTTAAAACGCGGCGTATCCAGCGGCGTGGAGATAATCAGAATATCCCGCACTCCAGCCCGCATCAGGGTGGAGATGGGATAGTATATCATCGGCTTGTCGTACACCGGCTGCAACTGCTTGCTGGCGATAAGGGTCAGCGGATACAGGCGAGTGCCGGCGCCACCGGCAAGTACAATTCCTTTTTTTATCGCAGGCATGAGGAAAGGACCTTTTATGTTTCGAGGTTCATGTCAAAATACTGCGCCAGGCTGTCCTGCCAGGCGGGAACGACAATGCCGGCGGCGGTCATGATTTTATCCTTGCTCAACACCGAGTAGGCCGGGCGCGGCGCCGGCAGCGGATACTCGGCACTGGTAATGGGCTTTACGGCGGCGCGACACGGCAGGTTACGCTGCCGCATCTGCGCGACAATGGCACAGGTAAAATCATACCAGCTGCACTCTCCGGCGTTGCTGTAGTGGTAGATGCCATAGGTCGGTGCCGCTGCGGCAGTTTCCAGCTCCACCAGCCGCCACACAACTGCCGCCAGATCGGCGCTGAACGTCGGCGTACCAACCTGGTCGGCCACTACTCCCAGCTCATCACGTTCGGTGGCCAGGCGCATCATGGTGGCGACAAAATTGCCACCGGCGGGGCCGTATAACCAACTGGTGCGGACAATATAGTAACGTTGCAGAGCACTGGCTGCTATTGCCTGCTCTCCGGCCAGTTTGGATTTACCGTACACCGACAGCGGTCGCGGCTGATCATCCTCATCATACGGAACCGTTTTATCCCCGGCAAAGACAAAATCGGTAGAAATATGCACCAGCAGAGCGTTACTGGCGTAAGCCGCTGCCGCCAGATAGCCGGGTGCCTTACCGTTGACTGCATAGGCACTGTCCTGTTCGCTTTCACAGGCATCCACCCGGGTAAAAGCGGCGCAATTGATTATAACCGCCGGATTGAGCCGCGCCAGTTCTTCGCTCACCTGGCAGTGCGCCGTAACGTCGAACTCCGGTAGATCGAGTAGATGCAGCCGCACCCCGCACGGTGCCAGTTGCCGTACCATGTGGGCCAGCATGCCGTTGGCACCCACCAGAACAACAGGTCGAATCACAGTTACACCTCCGCCGCTGCGCCGGTACCCAGACGCTGCCGCTGATAGCTGCCGTCCTGCACCCGCTGACACCAGGCCCTGTTATCCAGATACCACTGTACCGTTTTGCGCATACCACTGGCAAAACTTTCCCGTGGTGTCCAGCCGAGCTGCCGCTCAATCTTTCCGGCGTCGATGGCGTAACGCATATCGTGACCGGGGCGATCGGTAACATAGGTTATCAAATCGCGATAGTGTTGCACACCCGCCGGTTTCTGCGGCGCCAGTTCTTCCAGCAGGGTACAGATGGTTTCCACCACCTCGATATTCTGTTTTTCGTTGTGACCGCCGATATTGTAGGTTTCGCCGACATTGCCGCCACTGACCACCCGATACAGAGCGCGGGCGTGATCCTCCACATACAACCAGTCACGCACTTGACGACCGCTACCGTACACCGGCAGTGGCTTACCCTCCAGGGCGTTGAGGATCATCAGAGGAATCAGCTTTTCGGGAAAATGGTACGGCCCGTAATTGTTGGAACAGTTGGTGAGCAGCACCGGCAGACCGTAGGTACGCCGCCAGGCACGCACCAGATGATCGGCACTGGCTTTACTGGCCGAATAGGGTGAACTGGGCGCGTAGGGGGTATCTTCACGAAACAGAGAACCGTCGTCATCGAGATCGCCGTAAACCTCGTCGGTGGAGATATGATGAAAACGGAACGCCTGGCGCCGCTCGTCGTTCAGCCCGTTCCAGTAGCGCCGCGCTTCTTCCAGCAGGACATAGGTGCCGACGATATTGGTCTCGATAAATGCCGCCGGGCCGTCGATGGAACGATCGACGTGGCTTTCCGCCGCCAGATGCATCACTGCGTCAGGCTGATAACGCGCAAACACCGCGCGCAGCGCAGCGCCGTCGCAGATATCCACCTGTTCAAAATGATAACGCTCCGACCCGGCCACGTCAGCCAGAGATTCAAGATTGCCGGCGTAGGTCAGTTTATCGACATTTATCACAGTATCGTCTCTGTGGCCGATGATGTAGCGAATCAGTGCCGAACCGATAAAACCGGCACCTCCGGTAACGAGTATCTTCAAGCAATGCTCCTTGTTACACGCGGTTCGTCCAGTCAACGATCCGCTAAAACTTGTTCAGTATGCAGGCACAGGCCAGTATAACCCGGTCGCGCAGGCGGCGACGGGTCACACCGATATGGCAGAGCAGGTAGCAGCCGCCCCACCAGTTATCGCCGAACACCGCAGTGACAAACGGCTGATAGCCACTTACGCACAGCCGGGCAATCAACTGCGCCTGACACCGATACCAGCCGTTGCCTATCATCTCAAGGCGACGCCGCGCCATACTCCAACCGATGTTGGCACCAAGATAATTACTGTCATGCTGACGATAATACAGGCTGGGACGACTGTCTATATACCAGCGCAAACCACGACTGCGCACATAGGCGTACAGCAACCAGTCGTGCTGATCCACCGCGCGCACCTGTGCGCCGCCGGCGGCAACAAACGCCTGTATCTGCCGCGCCAAGGCGACATCAAACACATAGGTACAACCGGGGCCGGCCGCTTCAAAGAGAAAATCCCAGCGCCGCTGCGGCTGCGCTTTGTCAATCGGGCGCTTGCGCCCGTTCTGCCACAGGGCGATAACATTGCTGGAATAGGCCCTGGCGCGATTTTTTTTCATCATGGTTATGGCGCGAAGTAACTTGCCACGCAACCAGATATCGTCCTGATCGGCCATGGCCAGATAGTCAAAACCATCCAGATCCACCTCTGTCAGCAAACGGTAGAAGTTACCGGCAGCACCGTCGGCAACCGGTCGCGGCGGCAGCAGCACTATCCGCTCATCATCAGCGGCGCACCGCGCCACATAGGCGCCACTGCCATCGGTGGACGGATCAACACTGACAAACAGAGTAACGGCCACGCCGCGCTGCTGCAGCACTGAATCCATCAATCCGGCCAACCACTCCATGCCGTTGTAAACGGCCAAAACCACCGCGCAACGCGGCGAAGGTGCCACATCGGTATGGCTATTTGCGCTCATCACCATCCCTGTCTGCACCGGTTGGCGGCAACAGCATTATCAGCAACAGGCCCATGTTTCTCCCCAAGGTGTTTTTTCGTATCGTCCCGTTAACCACTGCGCGCCAGCGGCAACGCAGCGGCATCAGCGGCAGCTGACTCATGGCGGACAGCGCATCTGTGTCGGCACTGGATAACAGTGACCGACACCCGCGATAGCGCCGGGCAAACTCTCGTGCCTGAGCGCTCAAACGGTAGAGGTTTCGCCGGGCGTTTGACAATCGCGTTATCAGCGCTGCCGGAGTTCTGCTGTCGGCGACCACACCGACCTGATTGCCGCCGTGCTGCCGGTACAGGCTGACCTGTCCGGCATTCCAGCCCACGCTGCCAAAGGCGCGCGCCACCAGCATAAGCCACCAGTCGTGCATAACCGCCGCAGCGGGAAACGGCAACGCCAGATCCAGCAGGGGACGATTAACCAGCATGGTGCAACCGGCGGCTACATTCTGCACCAGCAGCCGGGCAAAGCAGTCCGACCACTGCGGCGACAGTTTCTG
>JAMOOS010000101.1 GCA_027065245.1 Desulfuromonadaceae bacterium
AATAAAACTCCCCCAGCCGCTGGCGGCGACACTTCCGGCCGCGACGACACCAGTCATCAGCCACTGCGGATAAAAGTAATGACAGCCGCCCGCCGCCAGCGCCGCCACAACCGTCAACAACACAGGTGCAGCAGCCGTCGGCACGGCAACAGCATCCATCTGCCGCCGCAATGGCACCATCCGCTGCTGTGAAGCGATTAGCGCACAACGGATTTCATCAGCCTCGGCAAGCAACGCCGGTAACTGAGGCGGAATCTGCCTGGGCAGACCGGCATCTTCAAGTGCCTGTTCCAGCTGGCGGCATTCCTGCTCCAGATCATCGCCGGTTTCATCATTCCGGGCCGGAGCGGTTATACCTGCGGCCGCAACCTCGACATTGCTCCGGCGCTGCTGTAGCCAGTCCAGATATTCCATGCCCTGGCGGTAATCCTCCCGATCTGCACTCTGTTGCCGTTCCATGGCAGCCAGATCGGTGGCAATGGCACGCAGCTGCTGGCGTAAATCATCAGCCAGGGCAAGTTGTTGCTCCACCTGCTCAAGAGCCTCTTTTACCGCCTCCAGCTCACGTGGAGCGGTCTCTACATAATGCCAGGGATGCTCGTTGGTAACGGCCATGTAATCATCCTGCAACGATCGCCGCACCATTTCGCAGTCCACCCGGGTAAAACCGGACAGTAATGTCCGCAACTGCTGCTGTATCTGCGCGGCATCGGTGGGAAAATCGCCCTGACGCAAAAACAGCGATACCCTGAACAAACGCTCATCGCTGATACCGATGAAACGGCGCAGATAGTCGCGATACTCTAACTGACGCGGCGAATGTTCGCCGCTGGCCAGCACCGCGCCAAACTCCTCCTGCACCCGGTACAGATCATCACACACCTGTAGCAGCACTTTGTCACTGACGATATCACGCCGGATACAGATATTCTGCTGATGATTTTCAAAGTGAAGAGCAGCAGCGCAACTGTCACTGCGCACCCAGGGGATAAAGCGTTTTTTATCAGCGCTGCCGAACAAAACAACCGCAATGGACTCCAGCATGGTGGATTTGCCCGCTTCGTTGGGACCGATAACCAGATTGATGCCACGGCGAAATTCAAAGTTTTCGCCGTAAAAACGGGCAAAACTGTCCAGCTCCAGGTTGCGCAGAATCATGATATATCCCCATCCACTTCTGCAAAACGGAGCAACAGCTCGCGCAGGGCCAATTCATAAATGACGCACTGCTCCCTGTCGCTGCTTTCAGCACATAAATGGAGCAGTTTTTTCACCAGCAGACCGCGCACCGTATTCTCCTGAGCCAGAACGCGCACATAGTTACTGCCGAGCAAGCTGGTGCAATCGCATATTTCGAGATAGCTGAAACGCTCACGACAGCAATCAACTATGCTGCGCAGACACAAAGGGCGCTCAATGCTGCCGTATAATTCCACCAGCACCCGCGCCGATTGATCCGCGCAAGCACTGACAGCAGCACAAATGGCCGCACTGTCGACCATGGCGCTCACGTCGATGCGCTGTCGCAGGCACTCTCCGTCACCGCCATCCCGGCTGTCATCGGCATATCGGACACAGTCAAGATAGTTCATTATGCAGTAGAAACCCCGCCTTCGCTCAGCAGCGCAGACGTATTGCACTGGAGATGAATTAGAAACTCCCTGTTCCCCTTTGGACCCAGTATCGGACTTTCCTCCACCCCCGCAACACTGCACTGCAATGTAAGAGCAAAGGCCTTTATCTTTTCCACAACATCGTGGTGCAAGCGCGGATCGCGTACCACCCCGCCCTTACCAACATTGCCGCGCCCCACCTCGAACTGCGGCTTTATCAGCGCCACCACATCAGCGGGACGACCCAGCAGGCGCAATGTCGGCGGCAATACCTTTTCCAACGAAATAAATGAGGCATCAATGACCGCCAACGTAGCGGTTTCATCCAATGCGTCAGCAAGAAGCGCCCGAATATTAGTGCGCTCCAAATTTACTACCCGTGCGTCACTGCGCAATTTCCACGCCAGTTGACCATAGCCGACATCAACGGCGTAGACCTTGCGCGCACCACGCTGCAACAGGCAATCGGTAAAACCACCCGTAGATGCACCGACATCAATGGCAACCCGTCCGTCCAACTCGATGGCAAAAGCGTCCAGTGCCGCCGCCAACTTCAAGCCACCGCGTGATACATAGGGGATATCACCGCCGCGCACCCGCACAGCAGCCGCCACGTCCACCCTGGTACCGGCCTTGTCAACAACACGCTCTTCCACCAGCACCGCACCAGCCATAATCATGGCACGCGCCCGCTCGCGCGAAGCACACAAGCCGCGCGCCACCAGCAGTTTATCCAGTCTTTCCTTGGCAGCAGCCATAGTCTGATTCATCCACAACCAACCAACATCCCAAACGGCGGACACACCGCCGCCGCGTGAGACTAGCATATTGACACTTATTGGAGCAAACAGTGTAACCGAAAAAACACCCGGCTCAAAATGCAAACGGGCAGATAACCACCATCTTGTGGCCGTCTGCCCGTCTGCAACCGCTATTTCATCACCAACAGGTGCGGTTAATACGCCCTTTGACACAAACGCAGAAATGATTCACGCCCGCTGGCAAAATTGATAATCTTCACCCCCATGCCAGCGTGTTTAACCTTGCGCAGCATATTGGGCGGCACCCGCCTGGACCAGTGCACCCGCCCCTCCATGCGCACCACGTCGCCATCTGGAGATTCCATCTCCAGCAACAGAATGTCGCCCGGTTTGTAGACAATAAAGGTTTTGATGCACAGTCCTGATTCAGAAATATCGGAGGTAAAACCGACCTTGGACGGCATCTCCGGCCCATACATCACCCGCACCCGCCGTCTTACCCGTTCTTTTCTCCGTTTATCCGCCACGTCTCTCCCCTGCTAACACTGTGCGGCATGCTCAGGACACACTTGTTATCGTTACATGCGCTGGCTATTTGCCCAGCAAGCCCCCCAGAGTCGATTCGATCAACTGACGGCTCTGCCCCGATAACGGGCTGTTTTCGCCGCCGAGTTTCTTTTCCAGTTTACTCTGCAGCTTGTCCACCGCTTTATCGGCCACGGCAGAACCCACTGCCGCCATATCCAGAGATAGCGACGGCGAATCAATCGGCCCGGCCAGCAGCAGCGGCAGCCGCCCCCAGCCATCTTTGTTGCGGATGTACTGGCTTATTTTCCCCTTTTTGTCCAGACGCGCCATAACCTCTTTGGACAAGTCAATATTCACCTTGCCATCCATCTTGCCGCCCAGGGCACACTTACCCACGGCATAAATACGCGAACGCTTGCCGGTAAAAGCACTGTCAAACGTTACTTTGCCGCCCGTAGCCAGGTTCACGTCGCATTTACCTTCGGCAAAGCTCAACGCCCTGAGCTCATCGCTGCCGAGCAGGTTTACCAGCTGGCGCAACAGATCGGTATCGGTTACCTGGATATTGCTCATTGCCAGTTTGCCATCAGCAGCCAGGTTCTGCTGCATGCGCAACCGCTGGGTTCCGGCGCCACTATACTTGATATCGGCGTTGACCATCCCCATCAGTTTACCGGCATACTGCGGCAGCACCTGGCTGGAAAGCTGGCTCATATCGACGTTACGTGCCTGAATGCTGCCGTTGTAAGCAAAGCCCTGGCGTGCCAGATTCACACTGCCACCCCCGCTGACAATACCGGCGGCAATTCCGGCACGCAGGCCGCTGTATTCGAGCACGTTATCGCGCAGTTCAAAGTGGGTGCGCAGGCCGCTTATCACTATTGTATCTTTTACCAGTTTGTCTATCACGATGTCGCCACCGGCATCAATGGGCAGCCTGACCGGGCCCGGTTCACTTGCACTTACCGTTGCGGTGGAGGCATTTCCGTCACCAGCAGCCGACACATTGCTGCCGCTGGATATGGCATTAAGATCGATCACTGCAGCATGGGCATTAACACGGATATCTGGTCGTTTACTCAGCCAGTTGGCACAGCTGACATCGAGATTGACACTGTTTTCACCGGCACGCACCACCAGTCCTTTGCTGGCAAGCTGCTTTCCGGCCAGATTAAGCGCACCGTCTACACCGATTCTGGTGCCACCGGTACTGGCCTGTACGGCGTCAAACACCACATTGCCGTCGTGAACCAGTTGCATGGGCTGATCTACCCCACCTTTGAGGTGCACCTTGGCATCCACCGTACCAGCCAGATCGTATTGGCGCAGCGAACGCGCCAGTTGCGGCGGCAATACCGCGCCTAAATCGCGCAATGACCAATGGGGCAACGCCACCATCATATCCAGCTGCAACTGCGGTTGCAGCACTACGCTGCCATCGGCCTGCACCTTAACGCCGTCATATTCGACACTGGAATTATTAAGCACCACTCTATGCGCCTGATCATCGTAAGCACACATATAATCCAGACTGATGAGCTTGGCCCGTACCGGATAACTTTTGGCCGCGTTAAGGGTTACATCAACATCTTTCAGTTGCAAACGCCCTTTGGCCTGAACACTGGCGCCACTGCCCCAGATACGACTGTCAATACTGAATTTCAGCGCATCTACCCGCCCCGGCAGCGACTGGCGATAATAGGGAGCAAATGACAGCACATCGAGGGAATCGACCACCAGATTGACATCGTAACGCTGCGAAGGGATACCCACTGTACCCTCAGCATCGATGGCGGTACCGTTGAGCTTACCCCACAACTTAAAAGAAAAATCATCCTGCAGAGAAAAATCGGTAAGATTCAGGTCGAAATCGGTAAGGGAATAGCGATAGGGACTGCGACCAAAATTGTAGTCCTTGAACAACACCTCGCCAGCGATGATATGCAACTGCGAGATCCTCAGGTCGATACCGTCATTGTCACCCGCGCCAGACGATGCCTGAACCGCGCCAGGTGCCGTCGCTTTATCACCACCGGCAAACAGATCGATGATGTTTATCCGACCATCGGCATAGCGCTCGATGCTTACCCGCGGATGATCGAGACGGACTTCATCGATCACCACCCGCTGCATCAGCAGAGGCAACAACTGGTAGCGCAGCACCACCTTGTCCGCCGCCAGTATCATGGTGCCATCATCACCGCGCAACAGCTCTATCCCACTTACGGTAACACCGGAATACCAGCTAACCTCTATCCCCTGCAGGTTCATCTTGCAATGCAGGTACTCCTCCACCAGCGGCACCACCGTGTTCCGAATCCGTTCAGGGGTAATAAGCACGTTGGCCATTATCACCAGTGAACTGACCACCATCACCACGCCGACTATGAGCAAACTGAGATACTTCTGTATTCTGCCAGGTGTTTTACCAGCCATTGGCACCCCTTTCACAGACACTGTTAGCAATCACAGGCTGTTTATTGAAAATTCAATCCACATCAAGTTTTAAGCATGCCAAAACTCTAATAAAAAAGCAATAAAATGCGACACAATTTCTTATTTTTTTCTTACAGAACCTTCCAGCGGCACCGTAATCGCGCCGGTGATTTTTTTCCGCACCCGGGCTGGCAGTTCAAGCCACGATCGAGGTGGGCGATAGTGGCGAACTCCGGACACGTAGGCACACTGCGCGGGCAGAACCGCAGCAGCGATCACTGCGGCATCAACCACAGTACAGTGCGGATTTTCGTGGCAACGGCGCGAATAAACACGACACAGTCGCGTTTCCAGATCAAGAAACTGGCAGGGGATATCGGTTATATACACCCGCCCGCGATAAATGATTTTTTCGTAACAGCAACCAGCGCAGCGCTTACAGCGCTCCTCGTGCTGGCGCCGCTGCCGCAACAATTTACTTTTAACCATCGCTCAGCGCCGCCAATACCGCCTTGACTTCAACGATGATATCCTCGGCGCCACTGCTGTTCTCGTAACAAACAAAGGCCTCGAAACAACGGCGGGCCTCCTGCTCGTCATCGGCATCAAGAGCCAGATAGCCTCTGATCAGCCAGGCGGGAGCGTAACGCTCGTCCAGCGCCAGAGCCTGATCGGCGAACTTGCGCGCTGCGCCATCGTCACCGCCATCATAACACAGCTCAGCACAGTTGGCATAAGCCTCGGGATCATCGGGGTCGACGGCGATGGCGCGTTCAAACCAGGACAGCGCCGCAGTGTTGTCACCTTCTGCGGCAGATAATTCACCCAAACCGTTCAGCGCGCTGACGGTCTGCGCGTCGCAGCGCAGCGCCTGCTCAAAACAAGCACGCGCCCGGGCGCGTTCATCTCCGGCCATGGCCACCATCCCCAAGCGTACATGCGCTTCGGCGCAGGTATCATTGTTGTCGAGCAGACGGCGATAGCTGTCCGTCGCTGCCATATAATCGCCGCAGGCAAACAGTTCGTCGCCCAGGGCAAAGATCACCTCGGCGCTCACGTCGGCCGCCGCCGCCCGCTGCTGCAACAAATCCAGCGCCTTACGCCCCTGGCCGGTCTCGCTCAACGCTTCGGCCAGCAGCACCGCAATCTCGTCATCCGCCGGATGCTCGCGCTGCAACGGCTCCAGCAACGCACGCGCCGCTGCATAGTCACCATTTTCCATATGTTGTACCGCCTGTTCAAGGGCAACAGTTATCCCGGCCATGTAAGAGTTCCTTCCATTTCATCCATTATTTGCTCGATCCCGTCCACAATCCCCCAAGGTGTGGCCGCTACTTTGATAACCGGCGCATTGAGACGCGCGGCAATATCGGCCAGACGCACGCCGTCAAGCAGGACATCATCCCCTTCCCGACACACCACATCGGGCAACAAAATCGCCTCACCGCTGCAATGCCGGTGCAGTTGGGCAATAATATCCTCACCGGCCAGCAATCCAGCCACCGTTACCGACGGGCCGAAAAAACTGTTGCGCACCGCCTGCACACGCAGACGGCAGCCACTGCGACGATTCAGACGCGCGGCAAACTCCTCCAGCTGTGCCGCCGCCGACTCGCCGGTAACCAGAGTTGCCCTGATATCAGGGTAATCACACGCACTATCCAACACTTCGGCACCCTGATGGCGAAACAGCGCCACCAGTCCAACACCGTTTTCCAGCAGCTCCAGCCTCCCATATTCCTCCAATGGCGGCAAATCAGCTCCAGCCCGCAGGTACAGTTCGTCGGCAGCATAGACAAAATTGTCGCCGCAACAGCGCCGACAGGACTGCTGCCAACCATGTATCTGATCGAGAACCTGACGCGCCTGCTCCCGCTCGAACAGCTGCAGCGGCGGCAATGCCTGCCGATGAGCGGTAAGTCCCACCGGCACCACCGCCAGCGACAGCACCTGCGGATACAGCGCCGCCAGCGTGGTGATGGTTTCGTCCAGACAGGCGCCATCGTTTTTGCCCGGACACAGCACCACCTGGGTATGTAGCTTTATACCGCCGTCAAGCAGACGTTTCAGCAGCGGCATCACATCGGCGTCGCGTCTCCCCATCAGTTCCGCGCGCACCGCAGCATCCACAGCATGAACAGAAACGTACAGCGGCGACAACTGTTGGCTGATAATCCTGTCAACATCGCTGTCGCTCAAATTTGTCAGGGTAATGTAGGCACCGTACAGGTAGGAAAAACGGTAATCATCGTCGCGCACATATAGACTGGGACGCAAACCGCGCGGCAACTGGCGGACAAAACAGAACTGACAGTTATTGACACACTGGCGCGGTACCGGATCGGCAAATTCCAGGCCGACAGGATCGTCGGCATCACGTTCCAGTTCAATTTCCCAGAGCTCGCCGGCGCATTTTTGCACCTCCAGCACCAACTGCTCGCCCTGGCTGTACAGTTGGTAATCTATCTGGTCCTCAACGGGATTACCGTTGATGGCCACCAGGCGATCACCTGGCTCCAGATCCAGTTCCGCGCCGATACTGTCTGCACTTACCGCTTCAATAGTCAGCATCCGGCTTGTCCCCCTACTTTCGCGAAAAACAACCAGGCTCCCGCTGCTGATTCAGCCGGGAGCCCGATTTGTGTCGCCACCGCGACAGCGTGCCGTTCTGGTTATTACGGCCGCTCGACCAACACAGAGGGATGATTAATCCCTCCCACCGTGCAAACGGAAACTACCATCAGCCGATGTAATAGTTGATATGGCATGTTTATAGAGCAGAAAATCACTGGCACCTTCAATCAACACACAAAAATTATCAAACGATTTTATATAGCCCTGCAACTGCTCACCAGACATCATTACCACATTTATCTTTACCCGTTCCTTACGGGCCTGATTGAGATACTGATCCTGGATATTAAATGGTGTTTTTGCCATGACCGACCGCTCCTTCACTATTCATTAAAATAAAATTCATCAATCGATTTGCTGATACTATCAAACTCAGCAGTGTAATCAAGCCAAATTATCTCTTCATCCTGGCGAAACCAGGTAAGCTGCCGCTTGGCGTAACGGCGCGAATCGCGTTGAATCAGCCTTACCGCCTCCGTCATGGTGATTGCACCGTTGAGATAAGCGCACATCTGTCTGTAGCCGATGGTACGCATAGCTTTAAGCTGCGGTGAATAACCAGCCGCCAGCAAATCCTCCACCTCGCCCAGCAGGCCCTGCTCCAGCATCCGCTCCACACGAGCATCTATACGCCGGTACAACTCGTCTCGCTCCCACGCCGGAGCAAACTTGAGCACCCGGTAGGGGCGCTCGCGAAAACCGTGCTCGCGCTGAAACTGCGACAATGGCTTGCCGCTGAGCAGATACACCTCCAAAGCGCGGACAATTCTGGTGATATCGCGCTGGTGCAAACGCCCGGCAATCTCTCCATCCACCTGGCTCAACTGCCGATACAGACAACCGGGCTGCCGCTCTTCGCGCTGATGCAGTTCAGCACGCAGAGCAGCGTTCTCGCTCGGCGCATCGATAAGACCGTCGGTAAGAGCGCGAATATACAGGCCGGTGCCACCCACCACCAGCGGGATATTTCCCCGGCTGACAATATCGGCTACCGCCGCATGAGCGTGATTGGTAAAATCGGCCACGCTGAAATTTACCGCCGGTTCCACCACATCGATTACATGATGCGGTAGCAGATGCTGCTCTTCGGCGCTGGCTTTGGCAGTACCGATATCCATACCGATATATACCTGGCGCGAATCAGCCGACACCACTTCAACCGGAAAACGCTGCGCCAGCCGCAGAGCCAGATCGGTTTTGCCGGAGCCGGTAGCACCGGCGATGACAACTATCCTGCCCACCTGCCTGTTGTTCATGTGCGCCGAAACATCTTTTCTATTTCCGCCCTGGTTATCCGCTGCACCACCGGACGACCATGGGGGCAGTGACGGTTGAAATCCACTTCGTCCAACTGACGCAACAACGCTGTCATTTCATCGACATGCAGCGGTTGATTCGCACGAATCATGCCATGGCACGCCATTTTAATCAGCACCGCATCGCGGGCATCGGCGGACAATGAGCTTCCCCCCAGGCTGGACAGTTGCTCCAGCATATCCACCAGCAGCCCTTTGATATCATCACTCTCCATAATAGCGGGAATCTGCTTTAACGCCCAGCTACTACCGCCAAAAGACTCAAGTTCGAAACCCAGTTCCATCAACAAGGGCTGATATTCGCGCATCCGGGCGTTATCAACCATGCTCAGCTCAAGGATTTCAGGGAACAACAGCTCCTGAGCCGCTATGCCGCCGCTTTGACACTGTTGCTTCAAGCGTTCAAAGCCAATCCGTTCATGGGCGGCATGTTGATCGACAAGCACCAGGTTATCACCATCGTCACAGACAATATAACTGGAAAGCACCTGGCCGATGATCCGCAAGGTGGAAAAATACCCTCCCTGTTCCAACGGCAGTTCCATCTCTGACTCTGGCACCGAATCACTACCGTTCGCCACCACTTCTTCCGTCTGGCGATAAGGCGGCGCCTGCACCTCAGCGATGCTTCCACCAGCATATTGCGCCTCAGCGTCGCTGCAAGTTGCCCGTATCACTGCGGTTGCTGCAGTAGACGCGACAGCAACTGCAGGGGCTGATGATTCCACCACACCGGCGTCAACAGGTTTTACGACAGCGTTACCAGTAGCAGGTTGTAGCGCTGCCGTGGCACAACAGCCACCACGCAACCGCTCACGCAATGCAGCCGCAATAAAATCGTGTACCTGACGCTGATTGCGAAAACGCACCTCATGTTTGGTGGGATGAACGTTCACGTCCACCTCTGCCGGTGGCAGGGTCAAGAACACCACACACAATGGATAGCGCCCCTTCATCAGCAGTTGCCGATAACCGTCCATTATGGCGTGTTGCATCACCCGATCGCGAATATAGCGCCCATTGACAAAAGCGTACATGGCAGCGCCGGTGGCGCGATTGATGGTAGCCGGCGCGATATAACCGTGCAGTTCCATCCCGGCGTCACTTGCCTGCACTTCCAGCAACTGCGCCGCCACGTCGCGCCCCAATACCGCCCCCAACCGCTCCGGCATGGCGTTGTGACGGTAAAAATCGAGCACAGTCCGGCCATTGTGGGTCAACTTGAACTGCACCTGCGGATGCGCCAACGCCAGACGGGTGACAATCTCGCTGATGTGGCCAAACTCGGTCTCGTCGCGGCGCAGAAATTTACGCCGCGCTGGCAGGTTATAGAACAGATCGCGCACCTCAAAGGTGGTGCCGCGTCGCCGCGCCACCTCATCGGCGCGCTGTACCACGCCGCCGTTCAGCACCAGCTTCATACCGGCGCCATCTTCAGTAGCGCAACTGGTCAGCGTCAGGCGCGCCACCGCCGCAATAGATGGAATGGCCTCGCCGCGAAAACCGTGATAGTTCAAATTGAACAGATCGTCCTCGCTGCGAATCTTGCTGGTGGCATGGCGCTCAAAACACAGGAAAATATCTTCCTTGTCCATGCCGCAACCGTTATCGCTGACACGGATCATCTTCTTGCCGCCGCGCTCAATCTCCACGCTGATATAATCGGCCTCAGCATCAAGGGAGTTTTCCAGCAGTTCCTTTACCACCGACGCCGGACGCTCTACTACCTCACCAGCGGCAATCTGGTTGCACAGTTTTTCGGGCAGAATTGCAATATTGCTCATAATCTTGTCTCTATCAATGCAGCGACAAAAAAGGCCGGCAAAGCCGGCCTGTACAGGTTGCTCATAAAAAATACCCGCCCGTTACCGCGCCTGCTCCATCTTGGCCAGCATGGCCTCTATCCGCCCCAAATGCTGCTCAACACCCTGCTTCTCTCCATCGGCAAGATTGATGCGGCTGAAACCGAGATCACCGGCGACACTCTGGACAATTTCCGGCGTTACCCCGGGCAACTTCTGCATATAGGCTTCAAACAGACAATTATCACACAGGGTATTGATAAGACGCGGCACCCCACCGGAATAGGCGTAAATAAGCTGCACGGCAGCACCGGCAAACAACATCTTCCGCGCCCCGGCCACCTGCAGACGGTGTTTAATATACAACAGCGTGGATTCCTGGTCGAGAGAATGCAGGTAATAGCGCACCGCTACCCGCTGTGCCAGCGGCTCGTCCAGCCGCAGACACTCCTCCAACTCCGGCAGACCGAAAAAGATGAGGTTGAGCAGCTTTTTACCGGGGATTTCCAAATTGAGCAGGCCGCGAAACTCCTCCATCAGAGAGCGGGTCTGCAACATCTGCGCTTCGTCAATGATAACGATGGCGCGCCGCCCCTCTTTTTCGATCTCCAGCAGACGGTCATAAAGCTGCTTGAGCACGCTCATACGATCAGACGCAGGGCTTTTTACCCCCAGTTGCAAGGCGATGCGGGTAAGGATCCATTCCGAAGTAATGCCGGAATGCACCATCACCAGCAGAGAGGACTCATATAGATCGGTAGACAGGGTATCCAGCAACCGCCGCGCCAGGGTGGTTTTACCGGAACCGATTCCGCCCACAACAACAGCCAGCCCCTTGTTGGTATCTATGGCACGCAACACCCGCACCAGCGCCTGGCTGTGCTGCTTGCTGTCGAAGTAAAAACGGGCATCGGGAGCATTGGAAAACGCTTCGCGACTCAGGCCAAAATGCTCGATATAGTCCATACGATAACATCCTAAACGGGCATCGACAGCGCCAACCCCTTAAATATACGACACGCGACTGGTATCCGACGACGGCGCATCGTCTCCCAGTTGCTCCTTGAGTTCAATAATCTTGATCGCCACATTACGAAACGCACTGTTGTTATCGGCAACAACCTGATAACTGGCCAGGGCATCGGCCGGTCGTCCCCACGCCTCGTACAGTTGGCCGGTCTCGTAGTAGATGACAATCTGATCGTCGGGGCCAAATGTACTGTCAATCAGCGCCGCCGTCAACATCTCTTCAGCCTGCTCAAACTGCTGCTGCTCCATATAGCAGGCGGCTTTCAGGGTGATACAGTCGAGCTTGCGCGCCGGATCGTTCATGGCCTTGTCAAACTCGGCGATGGCGTCATCAAGCAGCCCCATCTCTTTGTAGGCGATACCAAGATTGTAGGCCGACTCGGTATCTTCATCAGTGATAACAGTTACCACCCCACGCTGAGAATCGGCCAATTGCGGCGTTTCGGCCGCCACCTGCTCGGCCTTGGCTTCGATAGCCGCCAGGCTGGAGTCGATATCAAGGTCACTGGCATCAAAATCAAGGCTGTCACCCAACCCGTCACCGGATGAGATGGAACCTAAGTCGAGATCAAGGTCAAGGCCGGAGTCGTCGGCAACATCGATATTAAGATCAACTCCGCCCACATCTGCTACAATAGCAACATCGACGCCATCTGCCGCACTGGACTGGCTGCGCCGCTCTTCTATCTGGGCAATGCGCGCTTTAACATCAGCGTTGTCCGGAGCCTGAGCCAGCAAACGGTCGCACACCTGACGCGCTTCCTCCAGCAGCCCCTGCTGCAGATAGAAATCGGCCTCTTCAAGATCGGTCTGGACATCCACCACGGCAGCCGCCTCGCCGCCACCGATATCGAACATATCCTCGGCTGCGCCGCTGTCATCATCGCCGACGATATCAAAAGAGATATCGTCGAAGGATACTTCGTCAGTCGATGAAGCGCCAGTATCACCAGCGCCGAGCTCCATCTCCTCAAACTCAACCCTGTCACCGCCTTCGCCGATAAGATCGTCAAAAGAGCTGGGGGTAAACTCACCGGCATCGGCGCTCACCGCTTCGGAAGAGAGCACATCAAACAGTTTTTCTCCCTCCCCCAGATACTCGTATATTGCGTGCAGCGCCGTGAGAAGATCCCGCTTATCCGGCAACTCCTCGCGCATCTGCTCGTACAGGGGTTTTAGCTCCGCTACCCGCTCGGCGGTAAAGAACTGCTCGCGCACCGCCTCAATTGAGGTAAAAGCCTTCTCAGCCTCGCCGCTGTCCAGCAACGCCTGACAGCACTCCAACTGAAAATCGAGATTTTCCGGCTCCCACTCAACCAGGCGCAACAAACACTCGGCCTCGTTCTTAAACTCGGCACACTTGCGAAAGCCGCGTGCCAAAGCATGTAACACCTCTACATCACGCGGATACTGACGTTGCAGCTTGATCAGATAGCGCACCCCTTCAGCGGGATCACCGTACTCAACCGTGGCTACACCATAACCAATCTTCACGCTCACATCGTCAGGCCACAACTGCATAAAATGTTCATACAGCAGGCGCATCTGGCGATAATCCCCCTGCTCGCGTATACGCCGTTCCAACTCGCAGAACTCGTCGTGCGCCACAGCGTCCTCACCCACCTTGGCGTAAAACTCGGCAATGCGCATGCCGATGCTGACGTTATCAGGGTCGATCTCGCGCATACTGTTGAGGATTTTTACCGCATCATCATACTCACCAGACTCCTCGTAATGCTGCAGCAGCGAGCGATACTCCGACAGGGCATTGCCAACAAGCCCCTGCTGCTCATTGAGCTTAGCCAATTTCAGGGTATATTCGAGATTGTCCGGATCAAGCTTCTGCATCAGCTTGTACACCGCTATAGCCTTGAGATAAAAGGTGTTATCGGCGTAGTACTTGGCCACCGTCTCGTAATGCTCCAGCGCCTGTTCCACCTTGCCGGTACGGTTGTACAGCTCCGCCAGCTTCTGGCGACTGCGCACATCCTTGGAGTCAATCTCCAGAACCTTCTGATATTCCTTGATGGCGCGCGCCAGATTGTTCTTCTGCAGATATTTCTGTGCCGCCGCCAGTATTTTATCTTTATTTGCCACAGATAACCCCTACCCCGTTATATTC